>JAJYHS010000143.1 GCA_021784635.1 bacterium | reverse complement strand
CTCGCTCATTTTGATTCAAACGAAAATAATTTTGCAAAACGATTTCAACCGAATTGAGCAATCGTCGTGCATCACCATGCGCCGATTCAACAATAAAAGTTTGAGCTTCGGCATCTAATATTTCATTTACTTTGATACCGTTCTTATCAGTTGCCCGCTGAAGTATCGATTGCAATTCTTCTGCTGCAATGGGTTCAAAAACCAATACCTGGGAGCGGCTCAAAAGTGCGGCGTTAATTTCATAGCTCGGATTTTCAGTTGTGGCGCCAATCAGTGTAATATCCCCTGCCTCGGTAAACGGCAAAAGCACGTCCTGTTGGGCGCGGTTAAGGCGATGAATTTCATCAATAAAAATGAGGGTTCGCTCGCGAAATTGCACGCGCCGGTCGTGGGCTGAAAGGCCGATTTGGCGGAGTTCTTTCGCCCCGGTATCAACCGCACTACAACTAACAAATTGCGCCTTCATTTCTCGACTCAAAAGACGCGCAAATGTTGTTTTACCGGTTCCGGGCGGCCCCCACAAAATGAGGTTTGGTAAAAAATTGTGCTCCCGTAGCTGCTTTAAAAGCAATTGTTGTCTTTTCGCAAAATCTTTTGAAACGATAAATTCGTCAAAATTTGAGGGCCGCAGCAGCTCAGCCATTGGTATCAAACTTGAATTTTGCGAATTTTCTGCCGATTCCGGTGTTATAGCTTGCGAGGCTGACTCAAAAAGATCCATTTGCAGTCGTTTTAAACCGGTTTGATTAAAATCACAACTCAACCCGTTTCAATTTGAGAATCATAATGCGACAAGTGAAGAACTAGACCTAAGAATCATGGCGGATTGATCCGATAAGAATCTTAAGAGAAATCGAGGAATTTAGCGTATGGCTCAAAAAGGGACACACGTGCTTTCTAAATTTTGGCTGCGCGCGCCGATTTTAGTGCTTGTATTATTGAGTGTTGTTCAATGCGCCAGCGGGAACGCCGATTCAGCGAAAGTCGACATTCAGCTTTTGCCAACGTTACCCATTGTTATTCTGGCAAACGACACACTCACCTACACCGACCCCACCACGAACACGCCATCGACTTATACAATTACAGCGCCTTGGTACATGATGGAGTTGAATATAGCCAATAATTCCACGAAGTATCTAACGCTCGACGGGTTTACCTACGACGTAAATTATCTGAAAAGCGGGCAAATTCAAACTTCAACCGGTAATTCGTTTAGCGTTCAAAACCTTGATCCGCGTTATCAGTGCACATCAACCACAAGCGGAACATCTCGCGCTGCTATCGTTGAAGGTTTAGCTCCGGGTGAAACTTACACCGGCTTAAGTGACGAATGCGACGATTTTAGCTCATCAAGTATCACTACTACAAAAAGCGATATCTATTATATCCAGTCGCTGCCGGCACAAGACAATAACAGCACCAATTACTTTCTCGAGTTTACCGCTGAAGGATGGTTTGAGGATCTGCCGAGAAATTCGGACGGATCACCGCAAGGCCCGCCTACCGAGCGGTTTGTATGGCAAGGATTCATGGCCACGCAATAACGAAACCTACGTTGCTGCCGTCTGTGACTGCGGATTTAAAATCCGTGGCGTGAGAAACAATAGGAGTTCCGTTTTCTGGCTATCCGTGGATTTATTTTTAAATAACCACCCCAAACCGGGAATGTGATCGAGCCAAGGTACCCCCTGGGTCGTTTTTGTTGTGTCATCTTCGTAAATTCCACCTATGACCGCCGTTTGCCCATTTGGCACAAGAACTTCAGTATCCGCCTCGCGCGTATTGATTGGGCGCGCGCCGGACGTTGGGTCAACAACCGCGCCTGCAAATTGCCGAATCAAGTGGACATTTAATATCACGCTACCGGCAGCCGTAATTTGTGGCGTAACTTTTAAACTCAAACTGACATTCTTTGCGACCGGTTGCGACGTTTGAGTTTGGGTTGTGTTATCTAAAATGTGTGTCACGTAAATCACCTGGCCTTTTTGGATAATTTGGGCGGTGTGCTTGTTCATTGTAACGATTCGAGGAGACGAAATTATCCGCACGAGTTGATCTGTTTCAGCTAAGTTGAGCAGTGCGCTCAAATTACCCACAAAATCAAGAACGCCGACATTGAGGTGCGCAATAGCTCCCGTTGAACCTTGAGTCGTGTCGACCGGCGAAACCGACAACGACGAACTATAAGTAATCGGGCTGTGATCAAAGCCACCTGAGCTTGAAAGCTGAGATTGCGTGCCCCCGAAACCCCAATTTACACCAATGCTTCGTGAAAAGTTGTTTTGTGCTTCGACGACTTTACCTTCGATCTCCACCTGAGTTGGCGGTATATCGAGAGCTTTGATCAATTTTGTCACCCGGGCCAGCACGTCAGCCGTGTCGGTGATTATCAACGAACTCGTGCGTGGGTCACTTACGACTTTACCTCGGTTCGGCGTTAAAAACGGTTGAATTTGGTTAACGAGGTCTTTTACGTTGGCATAGCTGACCGGAATGACTTTCACCTTCAATGGCGTCAGGTTCTTTTGCGACTCGATGATGGTCTTTTCTTGTTTGGCTTGGGCCTCAAGAGCAGAAAGTTTCATAATTCGCAAAACATTGCCCTGGCGAATGTACCCAAGACCTTCGGAATCCATGACAATAACCAAAGCTTGATCCCAGGGGACTTGTCGGAGTTTTAACGAGATTTTTCCTTTAACGTCGTCGTCCATGACGATGTTGACGCCACTTTGGTCGGCAATAAAATTGATCACGTCGCGTACGTTGGCATTGTTGGTTTCAATAGAAATCGGCCGGCCAAAAAACTTATTGCTCCCCATGAGAAACTGTTCGAGAGTTCGTGCGCCCAAAATTTGTCGTGATTTTTCAGCCTTTTCGACATTGTAGGACGCCTTGTCGCCTGCGCTGTAGCTGACGGCTCCGCCTGTACCGCTACCGGTCTGCGGACCCCCGCCTGAAGACGCAAGGGGTGTTCCGCTACTTGCTGGCGTTAACAAAATCGCATTACCCACTTGCGAAACAACAGGTTGATCCGCATTATTCTTCATTTGCACTACGATTCGCGCGGAACTGCTCCCCGGGTTTTGATAGGCGTTAATCTCTCCAAACGGCGAATTGAAATCGTTCATTATATAAGGTCGTTGCAGACTTGCGGGTAAGGTCGAGTTCGGAATTTTAATGACCGTCTGATTTGTGTCTGGATTGGTGCGGACTGAATAGGTCGTTGGCTGATCTGTTTTGATTTCTACCGACCCGCCATCCGCTGATGAAATAAATCGAATACTTTTAACAGTTGTTTGCGGCGCCGCAGATGTACTCTCCGACGAACTTTGAGTTGAGCCCTGAGACGAGGTTTGATTTTCGGCACTGCCTTGTTCGGGTGGAGGGGTCATAAGCTCGCTTAGCGAACTTGAAGATGAGCCCGATGGAGAAGAGCTAGATGACGATGATCCTAAGCTTGTTGGAGATGAAACCGTCGATTGTGAAGATGTCGATTGGGTAGACGTCGAAGATTGAGACGCGGTTGCCGATGGAGATGAAGTTGACGGCTGCGACGACATTAAAGCTTCAAGATCAGACGTATCGCTTTGATTGCCACTCGAAGATTGCGACGGACTTGAAGACGGTTGCTGATTACTTGAAAGTTCGTTCACCGCAGCCATTAAATCTTGATCATTAGATGCCTTTGGTTTTGAGGCACACCGGCTGAGGGCAATAATCGCGATTGCCGCAAAAATGAGTTTTAATTTCGTGTTCGACATAATCGTATAACTCCTCACTGGCTGTTATGATCAATCTGCAAAATACGCGGCGAATAAACAGCCTGACCGTTGTAATTTCGAGCTTCCATAACGACTACTTCGCCATCGCGAATCGCCGCAATATATCCGTGTTTGCGGCCGATTCGATCATCTATACCCAAAATGTATGTGTGACCTTGAGGGTCCATAAACATCGCCTTCGGATTTCGGACATTCCACATAATGGCAACCAATTTTATTTCATCTAAATTATAGCGTTCAAGCGGAGAACCGGGCAGCATCGGATTTGGACCTGACGAACTAACTATTGCGGGCGGCTGAAATGGGTTGCGTTGACCTTGGCCAAAATCAAAAGTAAAAGGCTCCAAAAATGGCACATTATTATCAATCGCCGAACTGCCTGGTTGAACGGTAGAATTTGCCGCTGCCCAAGATCGAACGGGAGAAAAGGCCATTAAAGCAAAAAGCAGAATGTTGCTAACCAGCATTTTAACGGTCACGGTTTAGCCCCTTTCACGGAATTTTGGGCGAGAAATCGGTAGGCGGCTAAATTAGAACGAAAACTAATAACAGGTGCCGATGATCCAGCAGTAGCCATTTGTGAACTTATCGTGAGATTCTCAACCGTTACTATTTTGTTGAGTGCGGTCAAGCTCGACATAAATTGCATCACCTGGTTGTACGTTCCTGTAAGCTGAACAGAAACCACAACCGGCTCAAAAAAGACTTTCTTTTTCGAACCATAATTTGTTGATCGGAACGAACTCCCGGGCGCCACAGAATTAATTTGCAGCCCCGTCGACTTGGCTTCGTTCGATATGGTCTGCATGAGATCCAGCGA
>JAJYHS010000116.1 GCA_021784635.1 bacterium | reverse complement strand
GTCATGTTAAGATCAGAATCGAGAATTTTGTCGACTTCTGAAGAAATATTGACCGTGTCGCCAATTAATGACTCCAAATAAACGGCCGCGACACGCGCCTCAAGGGCATAATCGAAAGATTGGTTGGCAAAATCCCTGATGGCCAATATGCCCGCCTGCATCTGCTTTTTATTTTTATTAGTCTTGTAAAGTTTCGCCAAAGTTTGCGCCAACATTATGAACTCTGCACCATCCGGATGACTTGACTGTATCGCGAGCTGCAATTGATCATTTGCCTTGTGGAGTTCGCCTTCGTTTAAAGCGGTCGCCCCAAGATCTATAATCGCTGGCTGAAAAGTTGGATCGACGCCCAATGCTTTTTGAAATGAGGCTTCAGCGTCTTGAGTGTCTCCGTCTTTGAGATCCGCGATGCCGATACCGGTTAGTATCCGTTTCTCGTCGACGTTAGACAGATTTTGCAGCTTCTCGAGAAGCCGACGCCCTTCAGAAGTTTGGTCCCCCATTTGTATTTTTAAAATACCGAGCCAAAGATAAATGTTCGTGTCGCTCGGTTTAAGCGCGTAGGCTTGACTGTACAAATTCAGCGCCTGCCGGTACCGGCCCTTGGCATAATCTTGAGCGGCCTCGGTTGTCACCGCTCCTAATTGATCGCGCTTTTGAATGGGCTTTTCGACGAACCGCTGAAAAGCGACAATGCCGACCGCTAAAAGTACAACCATTATTGTAAGAACCCAAATCCACCGCGAATTTTTTTGCGCTTCTTCTTTGGCTACGCGATCGGCGTCGTATGCAAATGCCTGGGCGTGAGCGCGCTCCGATTTTAAATCGTCTATACTGTGAAATAAAACATCTTGTACGGGCGATAGCGGCAGCTCCTTTATTTCGGCCGTGTGTTCGTCGGGTTCCGGGCTCGAAGAAATCGTTTGCGTTTCGTCGATATTTCGTGTCGTCGAATCATCGGCCGAATTGCGCAAACCTTGCACTCGAACTTCCTCGATCACCTTGGCAAATATGGGCTCGTCACGCAGATAAACCCAGCGCCCGCAAGGTCTTGAAACTTCATCAAGCGGCACAAGAACGCGTTCACGAAGTAAATCGCCAATTTGACGATCGAAATATGGTCCAATAATGCGGCCACTAGCTCTAATTAGCCACAGAGTATTTTTACCAACTTTTAGAGACGCTGCCATCACATGCCTCGATTTGCCGACTAATGTGCGAAGTGGCGCCTTCCGGTCAGAACCATTGTGAGCCCCTTTTCTTTCGCACGCGCGATCACTTCTTCATCTTTAACCGATCCACCAGGTTGAATAATATATTGAATTCCCGCTTCGCAAATTAGATCGATAGAATCAGCAAACGGAAAAAATGCATCGCTTGCCAGTACTGCGCCATCCGTATTTTTATGAAAACGGCGCATCCGCGAGATCGCGTTCTCGACCGCGTCGACCCGATTGACCTGTCCCATCCCCAGGCCCAAGGTTTGAGAATTTCGCGTAATGGCGATGGCATTGCTTTTTAGGTGTGCGCAGACTTGCCACGCAAAAAGAAGGTCTTGTCGAATTTGTTCACTAGGGGCCTCGCCTATGACCCTCCAACTCTCGGACCATTCGCTTTCAACTTGGTCTGCAGTCTGAACAAGAAACCCGCCGCTAATGGAGCGATAACGAAAAGTCTCGGATCGTTCAGTCAACTCGGGCCAAATCAAAACTCGCAAATTTTTCTTTTTGGACAATACCACGGCCGCCTCGCGGGTCAGGTCCGGCGCAACCACACATTCCAGAAAAAGTCCCGTCACAATTTCCGCAACCGGCACATCCAGCTTGAAATCCATCGCTACAATCCCGCCAAAAACAGATTGCGAATCGGCGGCAATTGCAAGTTCAGCGGCCTTTGCCGGATTTGACGATCGGGCCACCCCACAAGGGCTATTATGTTTAACCGCAACACAAGTCGAAAGCCGGTTGGGAGTCGATGAAAACTCGCGAACCGTTGCGATTGCGGCCTCGAGGTCGATTAAGTTGTTATACGAAAGTTCTTTGCCTTGCAAAATACGCGCTTGATGAAGACCCGAGCGTTCACCGCGAATTCGAAACCACGCGGCCTTTTGCTGAGGATTCTCGCCGTAGCGAAGCGCTCTAACATGCTCACCGCCGAGACCGTAGTCACGAAAATCAAGCGCCGAATCACCAGCAAAGTGCCGCGAAATCATGGCGTCGTAAGCGGAGGTGTGCGCAAAAACTTTGGCGGCAAGCTGGCGGCGATCTTCGAGGGTTAATCCCTCTGGTTTTTCGAGAACGCGTCCATAATCAGCTGGATCGCACAAAACGGTGATGCGCTCGAAATTTTTCGACGCCGATCGTAAAAATGAAGGCCCGCCAATATCGATTTTTTCTACTGAAGGCGCCGACTCAAACGGATACAAATTGCCGACCACTAAATCAAAAGCTTCAATTCCATATTCGTGAAGTACGGCTGTGTCTTCTGCATTACCTTCGCGCGCCAAAAGCGCCATGTGAATTTTCGGATGAAGCGTTTTCACACGCCCATCCATAACCTCTTGAAAACCGGTTTGCTCTGAAACATCGACGACCTTGAGGCCGGCTTCGCGCAAATAGTTGGCTGTTCCACCGGTTGAAACAATACGAAGGCCATCGCGCTGAAGAGGTTTCAGAAAATCGGCAAGACCAGTTTTGTCGGAGCAACTCACCAGCGCATTTTGAAACGAAAAATTTTTTTTCGAATGAGATGTCATGCGCGCCTGCCTTTGCCAAAATTTAAAATGCGTATCGAGTAGCAAACAGCTTCAAGTCGTCGTTCGTCAAGAACAGACCCGCGCCGATAAAGGCGCTGCGCAAAGCTGGATTTGCTAAATTGTCACCGCCGCCGACGAGGTAAAGACCTTTAAATAAGTTGTAACGCAAATATGCACGAATGACCGTGTCTTGAAAATCAAACGCTTCAACTGATGCACGCAATTTGCGGCCGAACAAGAAATAATCAAGCCCGACGCCGCCTGAACTCTCCATCAGTCCGGCTTTTACAGTAAAGTTATAAAAGTTTTTGGCAAAAAGCGCATTGAACTTAAGCTGGTTATGATAGGTCATCGTCTCCGTATAATCTTGGTTTAGAGTTCCGGAATCTTGTTGCCGTGTTACGGTCACGTATCCGCGTGGGTCGTCGACAATTCCAACTTCGTAATACCGATCAAGCCCCGGTTGGATGCGAATGTTGAGAAAAGATTGGATGAGCCCGGGTGCCGCTAAATATTCAGAGTGATAATCAAACGCGGTCTCCATCGACTGGGCGCCACCCAAAAAATTGTCTAGCTTATCAAGATCGGAATTGATTTTGTTCGATGTCGAATCATCGTTAACAAGTTGCCCGATCGTACCTTTGCCGCTATTGATTTTGTCAGTAATTTGCTCAATGTTATCCGCACTTTTTTGGAGACGATTGATCCCAGTCGACAGATTATGCCAAGTCGAATCAAAACCTTGTGGCCCGTGATCTTTCATCACTTTGGCAAGTTCTGAAGTAATAACATTGACGTTCGAAATTATACTGGCGAGTTTATGTTTATTCTTGCCGGTTATTTGCGCAAGATCTCCCGAAACTTTTTCGATATTCATCATGATGCGGCCAAGAACGGTCGTGTTATCGCCGTTTCGCCCTGTTGCACGTTTAAGCGTGGTCGCCACGTCATTGAGCGACTTTGCGATTTTACTAATTTGAGTGAGTAGCGAGGTGACCGAGCCGCCTTCAGTAGCCGTCAAAATTTGCGAACCGTCGGGCAATTCGGGATCTTTGGGGTTACCAGGTACGAGTTCCACATGCCGGTCGCCTAAAATACCGTCTGAAACCAACTCGACGTATCCGGAGGTATGCATTTTGACACTTCCGGTAACTTCGATGAAGACGCGCGCCTTACCGTTAACTAATTTTATTTTTTCAATATTACCAACTTTAATACCGGCTTCTTTTACAGGTCCATTGGGAATAAGTCCGTTGGCATTATCAAGGTCAAAATAGTACGATTTCGTACGCTCGAATAAACCGGGGCCCTGATTCACTTTTAAAGACATGAATCCAATCAACGCCGCGACTATCGCGACAAGAGCGCCAACTTTGAACTCCGGTGACTGAATCATGATTACTTCAAGCCCTTTTCTAAAAAGCTCTTCACAAGTGGAATTTCAGATTCAAAAAACACCTGCTTATTCCCCTGCAAAAGCACTCGCCCTTTATCTAACATTACAATGAAATCGCCAATGCGAAACGCCGCGTGCAAATCGTGGGTCACCATGATGCTAGTAGAACCTTTGTGCATTTTATGCGTCGTCAAAATCAATTCGTCGACCATTTCAGTCAATATAGGATCCAATCCTGTCGTGGGCTCGTCATAAAGAATAATGTCCGGATCAAGGGCCAAGGCCCGCGCAAGACCCACACGCTTTCGCTGACCGCCTGATAATTCTTCGGGTAATTTTTGAAAATGCTTTTCGTCCATGCCCGCATCGTTGAGTTTCTTGGTTGCCGTCTCTTTAATCCGCTTCTGACCCCAATCAGGACGATGCTCGACCATCGGAAAGCTCACATTCTCGATAACCGTCATATCGTCGAACAGTGCG
>JAJYHS010000226.1 GCA_021784635.1 bacterium | reverse complement strand
GCCATTCGAATCTTGGTTATTTAAATAGCTCTGCGTATTGCTATTAATTGTTGCCTGGGTGTTTTGTATTTGGGCATTAGCGCCATTTTGAATTTGAGTCGTAGCCGAGTTGAGGTCACTGTTAATTTGAGAGGTATTTATCCCGTAGTTGCTGTTTGTGTTGTTACTGCCTGAGGCTTGTACTGTGCCATTTGACGTTGAGTCGCCCCAACTATTCGGATTTTTAAGGCCAAAATTGTTCCCGCCCATATCTTGGTTAGCGCAGCGAGTGGGATTGTCATAGCAAGTGTTGCCGGCGCCACCGGCAAAAGCTTTGGGCGCAAAGGTTACAAACAACAATGAGATAAAAAGCGCAAATCCAGTTTGCTTCATTTGGCCCCCTACAGGTGTCCCCTATAAATTTATTATGAGCGTAAACGGAGAATTCACCTAGATATTTTGCGAAACACGAGGGAAGTGTCTCATTCCGAGACATCGGGTTGCCGGGAATTTATACAACTGATTTTATTTTGGTCGTTTATTGGCCGACTTGGTAAGCCAGGAGTACCGACTAAAAGCATCTCGCACTCCCGCAATATCGTCGGATTTAAGGTAAAAGTACTCGTCTTCGCCGTCGTTCATTACGCTGACTGGCTGTTCGAGAGGGCTTGGTACCGATACATGTTTTGGGTCACAATCGTATGCACTTGGATAGCCCCCGGTGTCACACAGTCCAAACGCGTGGCCCATTTCATGTATGAGAGTCGGGTAAGATGAGTAACCGAAAATTGGTGCCGGGGCGTTCGCCCAACTGCCAAAGGCGTAAAGATCCATTTTCTTTGCATATGCATAGTCCATGGCGACAGGGAGAGTCATTCCTGGTAAATACTTATGAACTAAGTATTGAAAATCGTAAGTTGGGATTTGCATAAGCTCGGAGTTCCATTGAAACGAGTGAACCGAATTTGTGTTTATATAAGTCTGCGCGTGGTACCCGAATTCGTTGTGTTCGTAGTTTGTAATTGCCCACCACCGATCCGATGGACCAATAATTATCTTAAGGTTTACGTTAAAACCCGCGCAAAAAGGGAGCCTTCGGATTTTCACATGACCGTTTAACCCGTGGCCGTCTGCAGCGTTCAGCCAAAGAGTCAAAGCCATTTTTGTTTGCTCGCTGATTGATTTAACCGAGAAGTGGCCGCGGTTTATTTCATTACCATTTCGATCTGTAGGGAGATTAAGCTCGATACAAAAATTAATCCGATGATATTTAATTGCTGGATACTCAAGAAAAGCTTGGCGCCATTTTGTGCTAAGGAGATGCAATTCGCCCCACGCCATGGCGCGCGCGCCGGTCAGGGAACAAATGCACGCGGCTAAAATTGCAAGCACGGATGCAGCCGCACGAGAATAGACTCGGGGTATAGTGCCACTTTGCCGGCGTAATAGTGAAAAGCTCTTCATTGACATAGCGGCAATATAACATTGCCCGTAGTTGGCTCCAACAGCTCAACAATAAGTGTGTAAATCTTGACCGATTTGGTTAGTCTATTTCTCAATTCTACAAATGGGTAAGATTCTCAACAAAGACAGTTGATTTCAGGATTTTTGCCAAAACTTTAGACAATCGTGAAAAACGATCGCCATGCTTTTTCCAGTTTAATGTTGCTAAATGACAGTAACGACAGCGAATTATCAATAAATATTGTTGGGTTGGGGATTTTTTGTACAGGGCGTATACAGATTCGTAATTGTTTCAAGGCGCGCGGTTGGAGCACTTTGGGAGGATTTTGGTCGACCATTTGGACACATTTGTGCTAATGAAATTAAATCAGCATATTCAAATCGCGGCACTTGCGGCAGGAGATGTCAAACTCATGCGGAATATGAGCCCAAAAGAAATCATTCGCGCTTTAAAATTAAAGCCGCATCCGACAGAAGGTGGATATTTTCGCGAGACCTATAGATCGGTTAGCACAATAACAGTTGAGCGTGATGGCGCTAAAGACTCGATCACGCGCAGCTTGAGCACGCAAATTTATTACTTAATTACAGATAGAAGCTTCTCTACTCTACATAGGTTGAAGCAGGATGAAGTATTTCATTATTATGGTGGTCAGGCGGCAGAAATCTTTCTTATTTTGCCCGATGGCGGCGGAAAATTTTTTCATCTGGGCGGCGACATTTCTAATGGCGAAGTTCCGCAAGTCGTTGTGCCGGCAATGACTTGGCAGGGGCTGCGGTTGCCGACCGGAGTAAATGGATGGTGTTTAATGGGGAGCACCGTCACCCCAGGTTTTGATTATGCTGATTTTGAACTGGGCAGCCGTGAGAAATTGATTGGTCAATTTCCAAATTTGAAAGAGCTCATTACGCTTTATACGCGCGATTAGTTTTTGACCGTTTTCACGTCCCGCAGGCGCCTTGCGAAATCCGTGATAAATCGATTTTCGGAAATTTTATCCGACGAGTCGGACACTACCAAAGCTATCGACCCTCAGCTCACTTTGGGGCCCAAACAAACTGGCCCAGAAATTGCGATAGCAATGGACATGGGGATTAGCGACAACTTTCACAAATTTGATATCCGGTCGGGAATTATTGTTGACTCAAGACTCTCCAAAAAATCGACCTTACCCGCCTATGATGTTGAAATTGATTTTGGTTCTTTGGGAATCAAAAAAAGCATTACGGCTGTCACCAAAAACTACACGGCGGAGGAGCTGATTGGTTTGAATATAGTGGCAATTGTTGGCGGGCAAGAAGCCCTGATTCTTACGGCGGCATGTCCTGATTTTGGGAATATACTTGTTACTACGACGAAACTCACAAGGCCGGGTTCGCCTGTGCGGTAAAAAAACCTTCTGTGGTCGAACCATGACCATTGAACCCGTGTTTGTTAAGGTGGTGGACCATGTGGCGACTTTAGGATTCTCACAATCAGAGTGAGCATTCACACCATCGTCAGGGACAGTCCCCTTATTCAGTCCATAGGGTTCACATTTCATGTGACCACAGAAGCGCTTCACACATACTACATTCTGAGCAATTGAAAAACAAAGAACGCAAATTGTATGCCGGTTAAAATAAATTTGCACGGGACTAGCTGGAACAAAAACTCGACTCAAGATGAGTCGCTAGTGCGCCTTTTAAGACAATTTGGCCGTTAACTTTCACCATCTAAGTGCCGACAAAGTGCCAATGAGCGTTGAAAAGCTTGACTTTTTATTTCCATTTTTTGTTCTTGCTTACGGCGCAATTGTTACCTTTGTGTTGCATGCGCCATTTTTAGCGCGTGCTGAAAAGCGCCTCCCACAGGAGTGGGTATCGCAACTGCATACTCACCGCTATCTCGCGTTCATGTGCCTTATTATCGGCGGCCTCTGGTCGCTTCAAAACATTTGGTTTAGATAAGCCGGCGTGGTAAAGAAATCCGAATGAAGTCCTCTGATCTTCAAATCGGATTTGATTTTGATACGAATGCATCGTCTGGGGGTAAGGCCGCCCAGTCAGGCAAAGGGCGCTCAACCAAAAAGCCGGCGGTCAATGAGCCGCAAGTTAATGAGCCTCAAAATGAAGAGATGCTAACCGAGGAGCCAGAGTTAACAAAACCGCATGTTTACTCGATTTCAGAAATCAATGCGCACATCCGCCGCCGACTCGAAGGCGACTTCGGTGAAATTTGGATTCGCGGCGAGATTTCAAATTTTAAACCGCATTCTTCCGGCCATTTTTATTTTAGCCTCAAAGACGAAAGCGCGCAGATCAATGCGGTGATGTTTCGCGGGTTCAATTCAAAATTAAAATTCAAACCCGACAACGGGCTTGAAGTTCTGGTTCACGGCAAAATTACAGTTTATGAACCGAGGGGCAATTATCAGGTTTTTTGCGAGTACATGGAGCCTGTCGGCGCCGGCGCGCTACAAAAAGCATTTGAACAGCTTAAAGAAAAGTTAAACGCTGAGGGACTTTTTGCTCCCGAGCGAAAACGCGCGATCCCCAAGTACCCGAGGCACATTGGCATCGTGACTTCGCCGACTGGGGCGGCACTTCAAGATATTTTAAATGTTTTAAGGCGACGCTATAAATCCGCAAAGATCACGCTTGCGCCCGCTCTCGTGCAAGGTGATGGCGCGACTGACTCCTTAGTTCAAGCGCTCGAAATGATTAACAAGGTTAAAGGCATTGACGTCCTTATCGTCGGGCGAGGCGGCGGTTCGGCCGAAGATCTTTGGTGTTTTAACGAAGAGCGCGTGGCGCGTGCGATTGCGGCCTCGAAAATTCCAACAATATCAGCCGTAGGCCACGAGATTGATTTTACAATCGCCGATTTTGTCGCCGATTTGCGTGCGCCGACTCCGTCAGCGGCGGCCGAACTAGTGGCAAAAAGCATTACAGAAATTCTGGAGCGAATTCAGTCATTCAAACTTTGCTTGTGGCAGTGTTGGCGCTCGGGGATGGCCAAAAGAGTGGAGCGCGTCGGTGCGCTTAGCAGACAGCTCGTTGATCCGCAACGGCGGCTTCGTGATTTGCAGTTTCGAAACGATGAGCTGATGGTGCGGCTTGAAAATGCAATGTTTCGGTATTTTGAAGACCAAAGTGTTTTTGTAGATCTAACCCGGCAAAAGATGCCAAGCCCGCAAGAAAAAATTCTACAACTGCAT
>JAJYHS010000244.1 GCA_021784635.1 bacterium | reverse complement strand
TTCAGGGCGTGTTTGACTGATCTTTTCGCCAATTGGATATCCAAATATTTTAAGTTTTCTAATACGTGAAAGTGCCAAAAGAAGCGCCGGCGCAAGGGTGATACTAAGAACGGCTGCGACAAACATCGATATATTTTTAGTGTAGGCAAGCGGTTTAAAAAGTCGGCCTTCTTGTCCTTTCAAAGCAAAAATGGGCAAAAATGAAACCGCAATTACGAGAAGCGAATAAAAACTAGAGGGGCCAACTTCTTTGATTGCGTGAATGATGACTTTATCTGAGCTTTCAAAATGTTCGATGTGTTTGTAAACGTTCTCTACGACAACGATGGCGGCATCGACCATCGCTCCGATGGCAATTGCTATACCGCCAAGGCTCATAATATTGGCTGAAACGTGTAGTTCGTACATCGGAACAAAACTGATCAATACTGCGAGCGGCAAAATTACAATGGGAACAATGGCGCTCGGCAAGTGCAATAGAAAAGCGATTATGACAAGACAAACGACAAATATTTCGAGTTTTAATTCGTGTTTTAAAGTATTAATTGCGCGATGAATGAGATCTGAGCGGTCATAGGTTGTAACAATTCGAACACCTTTTGGGAGTGTCTTCTTGATCTCGTTTAACTTTTTTTTGACGGCGGTAATAACATGTTCGGCATTGGCCCCGTAGCGCATAATCACAATGCCGCCAACCGCGTCGCCCTCACCGTCGTAATCGGCTACTCCGCGGCGCATTTCAGGTCCAAATGTAACAGTGCCGACGTCTTTAATATAAATGGGAGTGCCATTTTTATAGGCTAAAATCGTATTATCAAGATCGTGGCGGTTTTTGATGTAACCGCGGCCGCGAATCATGTACTCGGCTCCTGATATTTCGAGAACTCGTGCCCCGACTTCATTGTTGTTTTGCTGAATGGCATGAACGACTTGTTCTATCGGGATATGATATGAATAAAGCGCGTTCGGATTAAGTTTCACTTGATATTGAAGTTGATATCCGCCAATTGCCGCGACTTCAGCAACTCCGGGAACAGATTCCAATTGATAGCGCAAGTCCCAGTCTTGAAGTGTGCGAAGATCAGCGAGCGAATGTTTACCTGATTTATCAACAAGCGCATATTCATAGACCCAACCGACTCCCGTGGCGTCTGGACCAAGTTCAGGATGAACGTTTGCGGGTAACTCAGCCGAAATTTTCGATAAATATTCGAGTGTTCGTGAGCGGGCCCAATAAGGATCTGTACCGTCTTTAAAAGTTACGTAAACATACGATGTTCCAAAAGTTGAAATTCCGCGTATGTCCGTTACTCTAGGAGCGCCAAGCATAGCACTGATTATAGGATAGGTAACCTGATCTTCGATTATGCCGGGCGGGCGATCCCATTTTGTGTAAATGATCACTTGTGTGTCCGATAAATCAGGCAGCGCATCGATCGGCATATTTTTGAGCGAAAACCAACCGGCCACTGTTGCCATTATTACGAGGAGGAATATCAAAAATCGGTTTCGCGCTGAAAATTCGATGATTTTATCAATCACGACTTTTGCACTCCTGCTAGTTTGGCATACACATGGTCATTGCCGTATCCCAATGCTGATTTTTCGGACACGATGGCGTTTGCGAAGCACGGCTAAACTCGCTTGCTTTGAGCCGCGATTCCGAGTCAATTAGAAAATTCGCACTTGTTACAATCTTCTCGCCGCTCGTCAAACCACTAGCAATTGCAACATTGTTGCCGTCATAAAATTTTATTCCTATTTTTCGCGGAATGAAGATGCCGGGCCTTTTGACAACGAAAACCCAAGCCGCTTTGCCAGTGTTTAAAATGGCATCAAACGGTACAACAACTTGGTCTCCAGTTGGATCGTGAATAGTTACGTTGACGTATGAGCCGGGGCGCAAATAACTTGTGCCTTCATTTACCAGAATTCGAGCCCGCGCTGTGCGTGATTTTGTATCAATCACACGATCTACCGATATAACTTTTCCAATCAAAGTTTTGCCTTCTAAAAAATCAGCCGATATGTCTGCGCGCTCGCCTGGTTTTACATATGGTAGATCCATCTCGAAAATGTCAGCATAAACCCAAACATGTTGATGCGGTTTCGTCAGAAGTAAGTTCGAGGTTTCAGCACTTCTGCTATGTAGGTGCGCGATTTGCCGATCTGACAAACCTAATATTTTGAGTCGCAGTCGAGCCGAATTTACCATTTGGCGCGCTGATTCTTTTACCTCAGGGAGTGGTGAATTTTTAACTTGTTCGAGTTCTTGTAGCGCCTCGATATATTCAGTTTGCGCCGTATATAGCTCAGGGTCATAGGCGACGCGCCCAGCGGCATCTATATTTTTATTTAAATCTCGCTTGATCACCCAACCGATTTTAACGCCGATTAGCTGTTGCGCGTTAGGCGACAAATGAAAGGGGGCGTGACCTGACGGCTCTGTTGTCTTTTGCGTCGGCATTGGCATCGACAACTTATGCATCGGCATTATCATTTTTCCTGAGTTGTTAGTCATCGACATGGCCGCATGACCCTTTTTTGTTAGACCAAACAAACCAACTACAAATAAAAAGATAAAGGACAAATAAATTGCAGTTTTATTCACATACCCTCCTTCGGCAATGTGCTCACCGAGTGGCCAACTATAGATTCAAGCTTTGTCATATCATCAACGTATTGTGAAAGCGTTTGATAGTAGCCGACTCTTACTGCGTAGAGAGATCGCTCGCTGTCGAGTAGTTCCAAAAATTGAGTACGACCGGCGCGATAGGCGCTTCGTGAAGAGCTCAACGTGGTTGAGGCTTGAGGGATCAACGATGTTTTGTAAATTTTTAGAAGTTGCGCGTGAGACGTTACATCGAACACTAATGATCGAACTTCGCTAGAAGTTGCAAGACGGACATTTTCAAGATTCGCTTGCGCACGCACGGCCCGCGCTGACGCCGCTTCGTAATCGCCATTTTGTTTTGCAAAAAACCAAAGTGGTATTGAAACTCCGATGCCAACCGAATAAGCGTTCAGATTTGTGTCGTAGGCTTGATGGTATGAAACCGTGAAGTTGGGAGCGTACTTCCAGGCGCTAAGAGTTTTTGCTGTTGCCGCTGAGTTTGCTGAAAATTGCGCGGCCTTTATCTCACGTGAGTCGGTTTTCGCCATTTGTTCAACTTGTGTCGGCGACACCGTGAGCTCAGGAACTGGAAGATCATCGCTCGGCAATTGAATCGGGTCGGTTGCGGGCTTTGCCATTATCGAATTGAGTTTCGCCTCGTCGGCCGTTTGCTTTTCTTTTTCTGAAATCAGTTCGGCATCGACCATCGTTTGTTCTTCGGTCGCCTTGAGTTCATCTTGTTGAGGAACGGTGCCAACTGCATGGCGGGCTTCGGCACTTCGAGCCACTTCTTGCAAGGTTTCAGTTTGCGCTTTGAGCAGTGCCAGAATCTGGTTCACCGCAAAAAGGCGATAATAATGAGTGATGAGCTCTCGTCTCACTTTAAGCATCTTCGCCAAATATTTTTGCTCGGCAGCTTTGGCCTTTTCGGTCTGGGCTTTGCCGCTAAGAAAATATTCAGTTGGAAATTTAAATTTTTGGCTGACTGACCAGACCTTCATTGGACCCATTTGGACTTGCATCAAGCCCATATTGTGGCTGGTAGAAAAACCAACTGTCGGATTGTCGAGCGAATAGCTCGAATTAATGGCGTCATGTTCGGCATCGGCTTCAGCCGCTGCGGCACGGATTTCAGGGTTTGCCGAGATGGCCAGATTTATTGCCTTGTTGAGCGTCAATGTGCCAGCCTGAGACGCTTGAGCGGTAAGCGCAAGCGCTAGGCCGCATAAAATGCTCGCAAATAGCGTTTGAAAACGCATCAGTCTGGACCTCCGATTGCGGTCAGCGTATTGTGGAATACTGTTTGATATGAATTTTGTGACAGCCTTTAAAAAATATTTTTTAAGGGGTCTTGTCACAAAAACGACCCAGGAGCCGTAACCCCTAATGGACAAGATCTCGGATGAAGATTTGATGCGAGCCTATCAAAATGGCGATCAAGGAGCGTTTTTGGAATTGTACAAGCGTTACGCGCCCCGAATTTATGGCTATATATTGCCGCGCGTGAAAAACCGTGCCGAGGGTGATGATTTATTCCAGCAAATATTTATGAAGCTTCACAAAAGCCGTGGAACTTACAAGACTGAACTGCCGTTTGCTCCATGGATTTTTTCGATATGTCGAACCGTAATGGCTGATTTTTTCAAGCAACGGTCGCGATCAGTTGATAATGTGTATTTGGTTGGAGTGGCGCATGGCGACAGCACGGTCGAGACTTTAATTTCAGCCGCGGCGGCCGATTATTCGTCTTATACCGCAGCCGATTCTGCTACGGCGATCAATGGCACATCGGTGCTTGAAACCGAAATGAAAAACCGCCTTAGCACCTTATCGGATCGTGAACGAATTGCGATCGAGTCGCGATATTTAAGTGAAAACTCGTTTTTCGATATTGCACAAGAACTCAGTACGAGTGAATCGAATACGCGGCAAATTATCAGCCGGGCGCTTCGTAAGTTGAAAAGTGGGTTTGGAAAATGAAAAACGACTCATCAAAAACGGAGTTCGAGCAGTTTTTAAATGCTCATGTTGAGCCAC
>JAJYHS010000008.1 GCA_021784635.1 bacterium | reverse complement strand
GCGACCAAAAATGGATCTGTCGGAACTGGCAAAACTACGATGGATAGAGAATTGGTCCTGCAAACGTTTGGCCCAACACTACGGCAAAACCGAAAACGCCATTCAATGTCATTTGCAGGAAGTTAAACGAAAGGCAAAACTTAAGCACGATGAATCACTTTTTGCTTAGCCTATCAAGAGCCAAATTCAGGGCGAGCACATTCACTCTTGGTTCCCCTAAAAATCCAAACTGCCGAGGTTGTGTGTATTGTTTAACTAAATTGTCAATTTGGCTTTGCGCGATTCCTCGCGCTTTTGCCACGCGCGCGATTTGATAGCGAGCGGCGGCGGGGCTGATATCAGGATCTAGCCCACTGCCAGATGCAAAAAGCAAATCTTGCGGCGGCACGCCGGCACCGGGGTCCGCTGCAATCAGTTTAGCACGTTGCAATTCGAAAGACTGCTTGAGTGCAGCACTTGTCGGGCCTAGGTTCGACCCGCCTGAGGGCAAGGGATTAAATCCAGCGGCTGACGGGCGCGGCCAAAAATATTTGGGTTGCGTAAAGTCTTGTTCGACCAGAAGCGAGCCGACGCGTGCGCCCGATCGCCGCACAATCCTACCACTGACCTGTTGACGAAAAAATACGTGACCGATCACAGTCACGACAATTGGATAGGCAAGACCGGTTAACACTGTCATAAAGAGTAACGTTTTTAGCGAGGCGATTATGTGTTTCATTTTGTGTTCTCCTTGGAAAGCCGAGTTCTCTACGCGTTCGCCACTATATGAGCCTCAACGCGTGAACAATAAGGTCGATAATTTTTATTCCAATAAAGGGTGCGATCAGTCCGCCCATGCCGTAAATCAAAAGATTTCGGCGTAGCACCGACGAAGCACCGGCCGCGCGATATTTAACCCCACGAAGTGCGAGTGGAATGAGCGCTACGATGATAAGCGCGTTGAAAATCACAGCGCTTAGAATGGCACTTTCAGGTGAGTGCAGATGCATAATATTGAGCTCGCTTAGAGGTCCCCTTTTTTGCCCGTTCATCATATAGAGCGTGCTAAATAAGGCTGGCAATATCGCAAAGTACTTCGCGACGTCGTTTGCGATACTAAACGTTGTAAGCGATCCACGAGTCATGAGAAGCTGCTTACCAATTTCTACAATTTCGATTAGCTTTGTTGGATTGCTGTCGAGATCGACCATATTGCCGGCCTCGCGTGCTGCCTGCGTACCTGTATTCATAGCAACTCCGACATCGGCTTGGGCAAGCGCCGGAGCGTCGTTTGTTCCATCGCCGGTCATCGCGACAAGATGACCTTTAGTTTGCTCATCGCGAATTCGCTTTAATTTTGTTTCGGGCGTGGCCTGGGCCATGAAATCGTCGACACCGGCTTCAGCCGCGATTGCCGAAGCAGTAAGTGGATTATCACCGGTGATCATCACCGTTCGAATACCCATCTTGCGAAGTTCAGAAAATCGCTCTTTAATTCCGCCTTTGACGACGTCTTTTAGTTGAACCACGCCTAAAATTTCGGCACCTTCAGATACAACAAGCGGAGTTTGACCTTTTTGTGAAATATCGTCGGTCAATAAATCCAGCTCATGCGGAATCTTTCCGCCGAGTGACTGCATTAGCGATTTAATGGCGTCACCCGCACCTTTACGAATCGACCTGGTCTTGCCGTTTTCTTTTAAATCAATCCCGCTCATGCGCGTGTGCGCTGAAAAAGGTATAAATGTTGCTTCGTGTGGTTGCAGATTTTTTGCTCGAAACGCAAATTTCTCTTTTGCCAGCACAACAATCGAGCGGCCCTCAGGAGTTTCATCCGCGAGCGACGCCAATTGAGCGGCTTCGGCGAGACGTTCAGGAGTGACTCCATGAATCGGCAAAAATCGCGTCGCCATACGATTGCCGAGCGTGATGGTACCAGTCTTATCGAGCAGTAACACATCAATGTCGCCAGCGGCTTCGACGGCGCGGCCACTCGTTGCAATCACATTGCGACGAATGAGGCGATCCATTCCGCTAATGCCAATGGCGCTGAGAAGTCCACCAATGGTCGTTGGAATCAAGCACACAAGAAGTGCGATGAGAACCGGCACCGTTACGATATTAGACAGATTTTGGTGTGCCGCTGCGGCGCTGTAGTCAGCAAACGGCTTAAGCGTCATGACCGCAAGCAAGAAGATAATCGTGAGGCCTGACAAAACGATACTGAGTGCAATTTCATTGGGTGTTTTTTGTCGTTTTGCCCCTTCAACAAGCGCAATCATGCGATCAAGAAACGTGTTGCCTTGTTCGGCGGTGATTTTCACAAGAATCCGATCGCTGATGACCCGTGTTCCACCTGTCACAGCACTTCGGTCGCCACCACTTTCGCGAATAACGGGCGCTGATTCTCCGGTAATGGCTGATTCGTCGACACTTGCAATGCCTTCGATTACCTCACCGTCGCCAGGAATCAGATCACCCGCTTCGCACACGACAACATCGCCTTTTTCAAGGTTCACGGACTTTACTAACGTTTCTTTTCCATTTTTTAAACGGCGAGCGTTGATCGAGGTCCTTGTTTTTCGAAGCTCCGCTGCTTGCGCCTTACCACGCCCCTCGGCAATTGCCTCTGCGAAGTTTGCAAAGATCACAGTGAACCAAAGCCAGATGGCAATTTCAAATTCGAACCCATGTGAACCATGGCCAATTTCGAAAACCGAATAGAAGGTCGTGATCAAGGCGCCAATTTCGGTGACAAACATCACTGGGTTTCTCATTTGCACTCGAGGGTGTAATTTCAAAAATGCTTCTTTAATCGCGGGCAACAAAATTTCGCGGTTCGACCAGTGGCTCGATTGCTTTTTATTAATATTGCTATCCATAAAATCTCCTCCGTGCGTCCGCATAGTATCGCTACCGCCGCCTCGCACTAGAAAGTCATGCCTTTTAACATCAAGAAATGTTCAACTATTGGGCCAAGTGACAACGCCGGCAAAAAGGTAAGCGCGCCGACGATCAGAACGACACCGATCAAAAGTATGCCAAACACGGCGGTGTCAGTTGCAAACGTGCCGGACGATGGTGGCGATACTTTTTTTGTCACAAGACATCCCGCGATTGCTAGGGCCGGGAGAAGAACGACAAAGCGCCCGATCAGTATCGCGAAACCCAAAATTATATTGTAATAATGAGTGTTGGCATTGAGCCCGGCAAACGCGCTCCCGTTGTTGCCCACACACGAAGCAAAAGCATAGAGAATTTCAGATAGTCCATGCGGCCCTTTGTTGGCCAAACTTGAAAGGCCAACCGGCAACACGGCTGACAATGCGGCGCCAACAAGTACCACCGCACAAGGCGCAAGTATCCCGAGAATTGCCATTTTGATTTCGGGAGCTTCAATTTTTTTACCTAGATATTCAGGCGAGCGCCCCACCATTAGACCTGATAGAAACACCGTAAGAAGTACGAATAAAAGCATGCCGTACATTCCGCAACCGACGCCGCCAAATACGACTTCACCGAGCATCAAGTTGAACATGGCGACGCCACCAGCTATAGGTGACAAACTTGAGAGCATCGCATTCACAGAACCGTTTGATGCGGCCGTCGTCGCTGTCGACCAAATGAGACTATTTGTGACGCCAAATCTAGTTTCTTTACCCTCCATCAAGCCTGATAAATGGAACACCGGATTTGTTGAGAACTCCGCATGAAGCGAAATAGCGAGCCCACCGAACCAAATCAGAAACATCACAATAAATAACGTCCATCCCTGTCGTTGCGATTTCACCATGCGACCATAGGTGTATGTGAGCGCTGCCGGTATCAACAAAAGAGATAGCATCTCAAGAAAATTCGAAAACGGAGTTGGGTTTTCATACGGTACCGCGCTATTAGCATTGAAAAACCCTCCGCCATTTGTGCCGAGCTGCTTAATTGCGATTTGCGAAGCGGCTGGGCCAAGCGGGATTGTCTGTTTTGCTCCTTCAAGTGTGACGACAGTCTTGTAGTGGCTAAATGTTTGCACAACTCCCTGACTCATGAGTGCGACCGCTAGCAACAAAGAAAGCGGCAAAAGTATGTAAACTGTCGAGCGAGTTAGATCGACCCAGAAATTTCCAAGAGTTGTGCCAGACTTTCGCGTAATCCCGCGAACCAGAGCTAAAAACGCGGCAAGGGCAGTGGCGGCGCTGAGAAAATTCTGTACCGCGAGACCCATCATTTGCGTAAGGTAAGACATCGTTGTCTCGCCGGCGTAACCCTGCCAATTTGTGTTGGTCATGAAGCTGATTGCGGTGTTAAACGATGAATCCCATGACACGTTCGGGAGATGCTGTGGATTGAGCGGCAATCCGTGCTGCAAAATCTGAAGCAAGAACACGACAAGAAAGCCGAAGAAATTAAACCAAAGAAGCGCCTTGGCGTAATACTTCCAATTCATTTCATTGTTGGCTTCAGCGCCGGTCGCTCGGTAAGCGAGTTTTTCGAGCCAACCGAGAGCTGGCGTTAGAAACGTGCGCTCGCCTTCGAGCACGCGAAACATGTACTTACCTAAAATCGGCGTTAGCGCGACGAGCGCAACGATGTAAAACGCGACTTGAATATAATCATTCAGTTTCATAATGGGCCTCTTTTAAAATTTTTCTGGATTGAAAAGTGCGTAGACTAAATAG
>JAJYHS010000082.1 GCA_021784635.1 bacterium | reverse complement strand
CTTCCGATACTTCTGAGGTAAACGTTTTCGCTCAGCACCTTGTTGCTTGCGTCATGTTACCGACAATCCCAACTGTAACGACAGGCATATTTACGTCAGCAGTTCTCACACTGATCGTCCTATGCACGAGCGGCAGTTTAGCATCAAAGAAAGGAGCAACCCGGCACGGCTCTCAATTCGATGTAAATTATTTTTATTTATAAAAAGACGAGAGCCATAAACTCCCGTCAGCGAATAAAAATAAGATAGAAAAGGCCCAAGGTATTGAGAATGACAATTAGCTTCCAACCAAGAGAAATCGACTCCCGGCTTAAGTCCCGCGCGTTGTCCGTTGCGAATTGCGCCTTTAAATCTACGTTACGTGCATCGAGCAAAACACCCAATGATTTGTAAACTCTTGCCGGAGCACGATCTTGCCCTCCTGCCGTCCACCGGCTCCAAGCCGACGGATCAACAAATAGTTGCGCACAAATTTGACGCCGTGAAAACCCGAGCTTTGCGCGAATCTCTTCAAGCGTGCCATACCGCTTCTGCAGCTCCTTCACGTCGTCGTGACGCTCAACAAATTCCATAAAAGCACGTTAAAATGGATCATTGTGAAACACAATCCCCTGGTTGTGAACTCGACCTTGGTCGCGTTGTGTTCCGCAACAAAATCGCGCCTTCTTCGTTATAAAAACGCTCGCCGCAAAGAATCTCGAAAAAATGTCCCGGCTTTGTTCAGACGTCAAAAGTCTCGACAGGTTTGGTAGTTCACTCAACGTGAGACGAATGACAACCTAATTTGCACTTAGAATTCCGCGCACGAACATTGCATTACTAGACTTTGGGGGGCGTACATGCTGCATCAATATGAGACTCGCCGTTATTTCAAATCTCCCGACCGGCCAGCGGCCCGGTCCTTCGTGGTGATCGTTGGGGCACTTTTATTATGCGCCATTGTTTATTTTTTCACGGGCAGAGGAATTGTCCACGCAGCATCGCGACCCTCAAAAACGAAAAATGAGGCCATGATCGTGTTCGATTCGAATTCGAATACCTTTATAAAAAGCAGCGACGACTTGCTAACTGAAGACAATCTTGAAACTTCACGGTTTATAGTTCGCTACCAAAAATTAAAAAAAGAAATCACTGAGGAGCAAGCCGCAAAATTACAAGACCCTAAAGCACGCGCAACGTTGAAAAAGCAATTAAATCAGCATGTAGATCAGCTTAACCGGCTAATGGCTGGTGTTGTTGAAAATATGAACGCAATTGATCGCGGACACCGGGCGAATAATCGTGAAAATGATGCTCCTCCGCCGCAATTTCATCTAGACAAAGTCACTTACTCGCCCCAAGTAAGGGCGCTAACCGCACAAGTAGAGGCGAATCTCAAAGAGAATAAGCCAAATCGATCTCACTCTCAAGCGTCAAAATAAAGGGATTTGTGCTGGCCACGACGCCCATACGCACCGCGGGCAGTAGTGACCAATTCGAACTTAAACGATATGCATAATCAAACCCTCCGCTCAAAACAAAATAAGTAGCGGTCTTGATTAGACTATTGTTGACTGCCGGCCCTGAGATTGCGGTTATGTTCACATGCTCACCCTGTGAAAACTCTGCCGTAGCGTCGAATTTCCAATGCTTCCAGCCTCTGGGGGTGAACCGAAAACCGCCAATTAGCCCTACGAAGGTTTGCTTGATATCATATTCCGACGTGTAGTCTGTGCTTTGCTCAACTGTAGAACCACTGACATCCATCGACCGTTGTACAAAACCCAACCGCCACGACATCCGCCCGGATTCTCTATATTCCCCGCCGAGTGCATAATAAAGCGCACCGCCTGTAAATTGTGAAAAGGCATAACTATCGTTCACGCTTGTCGTCACCGACCGCGGAGCTTCATATACGTAAGAATAAATAGGCCCCGCCCATAGCGCCCATCGATCGTTCTTACGCTGCCTATGAAGCCAGCTTTGATAGTCCGATTCAAGAATCCACGCCAACCGGCCCTTTATCGCCTTTGAATTTGCGCCTGAACCTGGGCGCTCAATTAATATATGACGAAAACCGCGATACGAATGCTCGGCTATGACAACCCGGCGGCCCACTGTCAGTTGCCGATTTTCAATGCTCATAATCGTAGGCCGCGAATAGAGATTTGTATCTTGCGGTACCACCATCTTGCGAAAGGCATAAGCACGAATCGAAACTCCCAAAAGGACAAAAAAGACTAACCAATTCCAACGCATATCCCGTTATTGTGCCGTTGATAGTTGTGCAATGACAATAACTTACGAACATGAGCAATTGACTCTTAGCCGCTGTTGACATAGGGTGGCAATCCTATGAAACGCTCAACCAACCTGACATTTGTGAACCTTAAAAGCTTACCGGAAAAAGGTGAACAATATCAATTTAGCCAACAAAATGGCGAACTTGACGAACAATTGCGAGATCTGATCGGGAGCAACAACTATTATGTTTCGCTTGAAGTTCGTCCTGTTGGTAATGTTTTTGAGATTTCTGGAGAAATCCGCGCCGAAATGGATCTCATCTGCTCACACTGCGGCCGCGAACTTCACCACCCAGTTAACGATTCATTTAACGAGCTGATCGTCGTGACCGCGAAGTGGACACGGGCGGGACATTCTGGGCACGTCAATTCAGTAAAAGACCACGAAATCACATGCAACTACGCGACGAGTTTTGATTTTGACCTTGGCGATTTTGTGCACGAACACATTGCGCTCGCAGAGCCGGACCACCCACTCTGTGCACGTCCCGACTGCGACGACGTTTTTAATGCCGCAAACCGAACAGTAAAAAATCCCATTGATTTTAACCCGCTTTTAAGAGACAACAGTTCGATTAAAAAGTGAGAGTATACTATGCCGACACCGAAGAAAAAGACGACACGTTCGCGCCGGGATATGCGCCGTTCTCATGACGCCGTAACCGCTCCCACAGTTATGAATTGCCCGAACTGTGAGTCGTTGAAGCTGCCCCATCGTGTTTGTCCGTCTTGCGGTTATTACGACGGCCGTGAAATCGTCGCGACCGCTCAATAGTCAATGAGCGCAGTCTATCAGACACGCATTGCTGGTACGGGCTCGTATTTGCCCGACCGCGAACTCACCAATTTTGACCTCGAAAAATTAGTCGAGACGAGCGACCAGTGGATTACGGAACGAACCGGTATCCGGTCACGCCGCGTGGCTGCCGAAAATCAAGTAACAAGCGATTTAGCGCTTCGCGCGGCAACAAGTGCCCTTGAAATGGCTCAAATCACTTCAAAAGATCTCGACGCTATTCTGTTCGCTACAGTTTCGCCCGATCAGCTCATGCCCAACACGGCATGTGTCCTGCAAAAGAAGCTTGGCGCACGCGATATTATGGCGCTCGATATGTCGGCGGCGTGCTCCGGCTTTATTTACGCGCTCTCGATTGCGAACGATATGATCGTCGCGGGTTCACATAAAAACATTCTTGTTGTCGGCGCTGAAATTCTCACCCGCTATGTGGATTATAAAGATCGTGACACCTGCGTGTTATTCGGCGACGGCGCTGGCGCGGTTGTGGTCACGCGTGCCACTCCCGGCGAAACTTCAAAAATTTACTCTCACCACTTACACGCCGATGGCAGCATTTCTGATTTATTTCAATTCAAAATGGGGGGATCGGCTCACCCCTACTCGTGTGAAAATATCGAAAAAGGCCTGCATCGCATGCACATGAAGGGCCGAGAGATTTTCAAACATGCCGTCCGCACTATGAGCCAAAGTTGCGGCGAGGCGCTTGAGCACAATAAAATGAGCGGCGCGGACGTCGATTGGATCATCCCCCATCAAGCCAACCTGCGCATTATTGAAGGTGTTGCCAAACACTTCGGAATTCCAATGTCCAAAGTCGTGCTTGAAATCGAACGCATGGGTAATACCTCAGCTGCAACCGTACCCGTCGCGCTCGATCGGGCCGTTCGCGACGGTCGCATTAAACGCGGTCAAAATCTTCTTCTTACGGCATTCGGCGCCGGTATCACCAGCGGATCTATTTTGTTGAAGTTTTAACGGGGGCGTATTTGTGATTTCGATCGGTGCGATTTTTCCGGGTCAAGGTTCTCAACACGTCGGCATGGGCAAGTATCTCGTCGACAATTTCAAACAGGCCGCCCAACGTTTTGATGAAGCCAGCGAAATTCTCCATCTCGACTGCCGCAAATTATGTTTCTCGGGGAGCGAACAGGATCTCAAACTCACAGAAAATACCCAGCCGTTATTGGTTCTGGTCTCGGTCGCGAGTTACGAAGTTTTGCACGACACGTGCGGGCTTGAAGCCGCCGCCTATGCGGGTCATTCGGTCGGTGAATATTCCGCACTAGTTTCGGCCGGAGCGATTACATTTTCGGACGCGATTGGCGCGGTTCGTGTGCGCGGTCGGGCGATGCAAAAAGCGTCACCGCCTGGTGAAGGTGGCATGTGCGCCGTCATGGGGCTTGCCGACGACCAAGTGCGCGAACTCTGTGAATGGGTCGAAGCTGAAAGCAGTCTTAAACCGTTATCCCCGGCAAACTTCAATGCTCCCGGGCAGGTGGTGGTGAGCGGACGGCAAACCGCGATTGATTGGATGGTCGCCAATTTTAAAAATAAAACAACTAATGCGGAGGCGAAACC
>JAJYHS010000206.1 GCA_021784635.1 bacterium | reverse complement strand
TGGCCTTGCCATTGAGATCGCCTTATCCCCCGCGTAGTTTTATAGCCGAATATTGCCGTGTTTTTTCGGCGAATTTAAATCGCGCTTGTTCTTTAACATTTCAAGCGCTTCAATAATGCGCTTTCTGGTAAATGCAGGCTCGATCACTTCGTCAATATAGCCAATTTCAGCCGCCACATACGGATTGTTAAACTGTTCTTCATATTCTTTGATCAATCGTTGTCGTTCGGCCTCGGGGGTTTTTGATTTTTTAATCTCGTTTCTAAAAATAATGTTAACGGCCCCTTCTGCGCCCATGACGGCAATTTCAGACGACGGGTAAGCTAAATTCACATCGCCGCGAATGTGTTTTGAAGACATCACGCAATATGCTCCGCCATAAGCCTTTCGAGTGACAATTGTGATTTTCGGCACCGTCGCTTCAGCATACGCATAAAGAAGTTTTGCGCCGTGAGTGATGATGCCGTTCCACTCTTGATCGGTTCCCGGCAAAAATCCGGGCACATCTTCAAGCGTGATAAGAGGAATATTAAATGCGTCACAAAATCGAATGAAGCGCGCGCCTTTTATCGAGGCCGAAATGTTGAGGCACCCGGCAAGCACGGCAGGCTGATTGGCGATTATACCAACCGGTCGACCGTTAAAACGTGCGAAACCAACGACGATATTTTTTGCAAAATGCTTTTGCACTTCAAGAAAGTAACCCTCGTCGACAATTTTACCGATAAGCTCAAGCATATCGTACGGTTTTTTGGGGTTGTTGGGAATAAATGTGTTTAACGATTCTTCGATTCGGTCCGGCTTATCGCGCGTCGGTAAAATTGGCGGGTCATCGAGATTATTGCCGGGCAAAAAATTAAGAAGTTCGCGGATCATAAGAAGACAATGCCGATCATCGTCGGTGGCGAAGTGCGCGACACCCGATTTCGTATTGTGGGTGAGCGCCCCGCCCAAATCTTCTTTGGTTACGTCTTCATGAGTAACGGTTTTTATGACGTCGGGCCCGGTTACAAACATGTAGCTTGTGTTTTTCACCATAAAAATAAAATCGGTGAGGCTCGGAGAGTAGACTGCGCCGCCCGCGCATGGGCCCATGATGGCGCTAATTTGCGGGACGACCCCGCTCGTAGTAACGTTTCTTAAAAAAATGTCGGCATAGCCGCCGAGCGACTCAACACCTTCTTGAATGCGAGCGCCGCCCGAGTCATTTAGACCAATAATGGGTGCTCCGTTTTTAACGGCAAGATCCATAATTTTACAAATTTTATTGGCCTGTGTGCGCGACATGCTGCCGCCAAAAACAGTAAAATCTTGGCTATAAACATAGACGAGTTTGCCATTGATTCGGCCGTAACCTGTTATAACCCCGTCGCCCGGGATCACCTTATCGGCAAGGCCAAAATTTTTCGACCGATGGGTAACGAACCGATCAACTTCAACAAAACTTCCGGGGTCAAGAAGCACATCCAGGCGCTCGCGTGCGGTCAGCCTGCCCCCTGATTTTTGTTTTTCAACGCGCTCGACTCCACCACCCTGAAAGGCTTCGTTGTTTCGGCGTTCAAGTTCGCGAAGTTTAAATTCCGGTGACGAATGTTCAGTCTCCATGCTCACGGATAATTTCTCCCATAAAGTCGCGGGAACGGGATTGTTTCTCGGACGTGCTGAATACCACAAATCCACGCGACGGTTCGCTCAATACCAAGACCAAAACCTGAATGTGTAAAACTGCCGTAACGGCGAAGATCTAAAAACCATTCAAAATCGGCACGATTTAGGTGATGTTCATCGATTCGCTTTAGAAGAAGCTCCAGGCTATCTTCGCGTTGTCCGCCGCCGATAATTTCGCCATATCCTTCAGGGGCTAGCAAATCACAACTCAAACACCGTTCCGGATTTTTTTCGTCTTGCTTCATGTAAAACGCTTTAACCGCGGTCGGGAAGTGATGAACAAATACCGGCTTTTCAAACTTGCCAGAAACTATAGCTTCGTCCGGCGCGCCGAAATCATTGCCGATTTCAAATTGTGGATTTTCATTTTTAATCATCGCAGCCGCTTCGTCATAATGTACGCGAGGGAACGGCGCACGAACTTTTGCCAAAATCGATGTGTCACGCTCGAGCGCTTTTAATTCTTCGGCGCGATTGGTAATCGTCCGCTGGACAATATATTCTACGAATTGCTCCGCAAGTTCCATGTTGTCGTTGAGATCATTAAAGGCAACTTCTGGCTCAACCATCCAAAATTCAATAAGGTGGCGCCTAGTTTTTGATTTTTCGGCTCGAAAAGTTGGGCCGAAACAATAAACTTTGCCAAGAGCGGCGCAGGTGGCCTCGGCGTAGAGCTGCCCGCTTTGAGACGATCTGGCTTTTTCATCAAAATAATTCGTTTGAAAAAGCGTTGTTGTGCCTTCGCATGACGACGGAGTGAAAATGGGAGAGTCGGCAAGAGTAAAGCCACGGCCATTAAAAAAATCGCGAATGGCGGTTATAATTTCGGCGCGTACACGAAGAATTGCATGTTGCATTTTGGAGCGAATCCAAAGGTGCCGGTGGCTCATGAGAAAATCGGGGCCGTGCTCCTTTGGCGTAATGGGGTAGGGTTCAGCGCGGCTTAGAATTTTAAAAGATTGGGCCGTGACTTCATACCCGCCGGGGCTCCGCGGTTCAGCCCTGACTGCGCCCGAAACCGAAACCGTAGACTCTTGAGTAATTTGCTCAAAGCCGTTAAAGCTTTCATCGTCACAGGCGCCTTTAGCAAACACGCACTGACAGTAACCAGTGCCATCGCGAAGCACCAGAAACTTAATTTTGCCCGAAGAGCGATGATGATAAGCCCAGCCCTTTAATTCAATGGTTTGGCCGACGTAATTTTTTAGGTCGGAAATCCACAATTTCATAAGGTTTAAAAAATTAACTGAAAAGGTTAACGCGGGCTAGAGTTTTACCTGTCAAAGCGCGTTAACTAACGATGATCACAGTTCAGCAATTGCCTTCCCGAGATCGAGTCGGCCCTGTGTGACATTTGTGTAGGTTGGATTTTGATCCACTGACTGTAAAATCAATTGCCGTACTTTTTGCACAGAAATGCCAGCCGAAAGAAGATCAGCCGCGGCGCCGGAGACAAAGGGCGTAGCCATGCTTGTTCCCGTAAACGAAGCATACCCACCCGGAAAGAGATTGGGCGGTACAGTGCTCACAATGGCGGTCCCCGGGGCGAACAAGTCGACAAGGTGGGAGCTATAGTTAGAATAGCTATCTTGTAGAAAGGTGTTGGCGATCGCGCCCACGGTCAACTGTAATGGCGCCGAAAAAGCGGCGGGATATTCCGGATACAAATCGAGATTTTCGCCACTGTTACCGGCTGCCGCGACAAACAATATATTTTCTTTAGATAAATCTTCAATCTTTTGCTGAAGTGATTGCGAACAACCGGGGCCACCCCAACTGGCATTAATTATTTTTGCGCCGCGGGCGACCGCGTAATCGATGCTTTTGAGAGCGTCGCTTAATGTCCCACCATTTGCGCCAATAAATTTGACCGGCAAAATTTTTGCTTCTGGCGCAACGCCTTGGACATATCCAGTTTGAATTGTCGTATCGCTGTGCTCAGCGGCGATTATTCCAGAAACGTGAGTGCCGTGGCCAACATCATCGTACATGTCACCGTTATTGTCTAAAAAGTTATATCCCGCCCAGTCGTCAACGTAACCGTTGCCGTCGTCGTCAATTTGATTAAATCGTTTGTCGCGCCCGTAAGCATCCAGCCCCATTTCGCCGGGGTTGTAATCGATTTGGTTTTTTAGTTGCGGATGAGCAATGTCAACCCCCGAGTCAACAACGGCGACCACAATACCTTGGCCGCGATCGCCAGCCTGCCAAGCGGCTTGAGCATTGATCGCCGCATCCCCCCAATTGTTTATTTCCGAACCGGTCGGCGCCGAGAAAGCCTCTTGATAGGCGGCGATATGTTCATCGGGCTCGACGAAATCGATTTTAGATAAATTTGGTTTTATATACTTTTTTATAAACTGAGCGCGACTCTTGGCTTTTATATATGCCCACTTCCCATTTAAAAAACGCACAATAAATTGATTTTTGATAGCCTGGCCATTGCAAGTTTGGGCGGCATCTAACTCAAGAGTGTGAAGCTTGGGGGCATTCGAGCAGGCAGCCAATAAGGGCGCACACAAAAGTACAAGCGCAAATGCGCGCAAGCGGTTCTTAACAACCGTAAGCTCGTCTGAGTAAAAAAATAAAAATTGAAATTGTTTTAAGCGACCTGGGTTACCCATCCTTGTCCCCTTTTTCACGGTAGCGCCGCAATCCATGCGGAGCCCTACAACAAGTAGTCGGAAAAACTCGTGGGCAAGGTTAGAGAATTTTTCTGTAAGTCGTCTAAGCTCTTGAAATTCTTAAGGCCCCGGATATCTGGACCATTGGCGAGAAAGAAATTTTTTCAGCACATTGACTCGATGGCGCCGGCGTAGTTAAACCGCTAACGGTTTTTGGGGGGAATTTAAAGTGGGGATGATTCATCGGCTACTACTTGTGTCAAGTGTCCTGGTTTTAACCGGTTCTGTAGTTTCTGCTCCAACATTAAATTCGGATTGCGGCTTTTACGCCCGTCAATCGAGCAAACTTCATTGTTCGGCAAGTAATTAT
>JAJYHS010000153.1 GCA_021784635.1 bacterium | reverse complement strand
ATTCACAATTGCGAATGCACCCTGAACGGAGACTCCACGATCGGCCATGAGGCGATAAACAACATTCAATGCGGCAAGGGTATGATCGAGTTCCGCAATTTGCTCTCGCCACTCACGCAGAAGTCTAGTCTCTTTGTTGGTGAAAAGAAGTCGGCCAAAATTTAAAGTGTTCACCGCCATTTCTCGTAACGACAGTTCAAAATAAGTAAGATAGCCGTTGTAATGGCTTAGCTCTTCGGACCCGAGAACGCGACCCAATCCCATTTTTTGACTGATGCCATTTTTCTCTAACTCATTTCTATAGGCTTGTAGCTGAATGCGCGCCAACAAGACTTGTTCACCTTGATTGCTCAAACTGGTCGTGACGGGGTTCGTGATGGGTATTGCCGTAGCGGAAAAACTGAAAAATATCGACACGTAAATGGCCGCGCCTATAACGATTAAATTCACAACGGCGCATTTTTGGCCTGACACAGTTGACATAATTGAAGGCAAATAATCAATTTACGCAAAGCTTAGCAAGTAAATTGACGTCAAGATTTACCCTGTTGACGACCGGTCAGACCCATCTTTACAGTTAAATTGAACACGGAGGTTCAAATTTATGAAAGTCCCTGCCACCACGCTCACAAAAAAATCCACAGCACTCAAACTATTTTTGCCGTTTTTTTTAGTTACGCTCGCCATTTCGCTTACGAGCTGCGGTAAAAACACCGCCGGGCAACTCATTGTTAAGGGCCAATCCTCACTTATGAAGTTATACATCGGTCGAACCTATACACTCACTTATGTTAATAATGCACCTCAATGGGACGGCTCGGTTACTGCGGGTGATCAGACCTTGACGCTTACGAGTGAATCAGAAATTTCGGGAACTTTCATATGCACTTACAACGGCAGCATTTTGACCGCCAATTACGGAGCCCAAGTCCAATGGGGTACGGACAACGCCGTATCGATCACGAACATCGGTATACAGCCGACCGAGTGTAGCGGCCAGCTCAATAAATATTTCACTTTTCAGCCGGAGATGCTCTACACCCCGCCCGATGCCGGCGGTTCTATTACACTTAATACGCCGTCTGGTTTAAGAGCTGTTTTTTCGCCTTGGAATTAAAATTCAAACAGCAAACAAAAATAACCGTTAGACAAACGAGCCGCGTTTAATTTTTTCTACTATGATTTTCTCGGGCATCGTGGGATCTTTCGGGTTAACCGAAAAAATCGCCTGTTGCTCGCAACGCACTTTATTTTTAAGGAGCCAGTTCAAAATGTCGGCCAATTTTTTATTACGCCTATCTTGAAAAAACGGATCATTTTGCAAAACGTCGCGCGCTTTTTTAAGCGAACGTGCTTCAGCCGGATTTTTCTCAGAAACAGGGTAACAGTGAAGGTCGTATTTTTTGACATCCTCTGGGAGTACACCTAAAAACCGCACGTCAGGCGCACTGAACTCACTGTTACGAATTAGTGACGCGGCCGAGCCCGCCTTGAGTGTTCTAAAAATATTTTGCAGCGTATACGCGTCGAGATCGCCGTAAAAAAAGCACGGGATTTTAAGCTGATCTTGAATCGTCCTCACCCAACCGCGCACGCCGTTACTGGGCACGCCCTGGGCACCAACTAAAATTGATTTATATCGTTTTGTAAATCCGTTCGATACAAGCGTATTCGCCGTACCTTCAGATTCAATAATCAAACAAAAATCAATTTTGCCTTTAGTTTTAAGCTTAAACACTTGCGGTTTGTTTTTAGGCTGAAAGGGCGTTGTACCCAAAGAACCCAAATCAACTTCAGCCCGTGTGCCGTCTGGCAAGTGTTCCGTCACGACAAGTTGTTTCGAGTAAGTTTGACCGCCGCGATCGTTAGCAAAACAGTTCATCTCTTCGCGATAGACCATGAGCATATCGCAAATGAATTCGATTATCGCGTCACTTTCGGGTTGATCGTCGAAATCAAGCGGCTTGAGGTGCGAGTCGGATTTAATTAAGCCCTTTGCCATATAATAAAGTTCGCGCTTGGTGTTCACGCCCCCGGTTCTGATATTGTTGAGTAAAATATCGAGAAAAAATACGGTGCGAGCCATTTTTTGTACGGACGAAACGTTGAGTTCAGTCGCAACTTTCTTTTTACCTGGCGTGAGATAGCCAACTTTGGGATCGTAAAAGCTGTTATCCAGCGAGCACTTGACGGCTTCGAGCAGCGGACGTTTGGCATGCTCAAGATCCTTCAGCATATCGTCGCAAATTTTGTTTGCGATCTTCGGAATATCTTTACTGGATTTTCGCAGAGTTTCTGGTGCCGCCATAAATATCACTCTTTCGTTTCGGATTGATTCGCTTTAAGTGGTTCTTTGGTCTCGTCAGTAGATCCGCTGGCCCCTTCTCTGACGACTGCTTCTTGCTTGGCTTTCACTTTTTCTAATTGGGTTTCGGCTTCGGCCAATTCTTTTTCGGCTTCACGTCCGTCGCGTCCCAAGAGCTTCGCAAGGCCCTCTTCGGCCCGCTTGATTCTCGCTTTGGGTGCGTTCACGATTTTACCGAGTGCCTCCACCAAAATGGGACCGAATTTTTCAATGTGCTGAAGCTTGCGTTCCAGGTCGGCGGCGCGCACCTCGCGTTTAATGTGACGCGATAATTTTTGCCCCGCCTGCATGAGCGCGCGGCGAATTTCTTCAACCAACTCATCGCTTGCGTCGATGGTTTCTTTTGAAGCGTTTTTGAATTTAATAAAGGGTGAGACAACGCTGATCGCAAAAACGTATGGCCCCAAAGGCAAATTACTCTTTGACTGTTGAAGACCGTAAGCGCGCCAATTCACCGATTCAACTGCTTGGGTTATGGCGCAGGCGGCTTTGTCGAACTGCAAAGGCACACGATTGGCAAATCGCAAAAGCTGAATAGGATCGGTTTCGTCCCCCAAATTTACTTTCTTTACAAATCGCGCAATCGCCACTTCGACTGCGACGGGCTTGTAGTCACAAATTCGCGGTTTGCGGGTCACCACTGAAAAGAAATCAATTTCGCCCAAACGTTGAATACTCTTAGACAGCGCTTCTTCACCGACAATCATTACCGATCGAGTCGACGGATTCTGCAACTCGCTCGCCTGAATAGCCTGAAACGCGGTTTTATAATCGGCTTCTGACAAACCCGTTACAGGTTTACTTAAAAATGATTTCGGCAAACCGTTTTTGACGAAACCCTTGATCGCTTCATCGGCAACTCGCGAAAAGCCCTTGCGTAAAAAATTATCGAGCGTCACTTTACCGTAAAGGTGGGCGTGAGTCATAAACTCACCGAGTTTCATCGTGTGCGGATGCGGGAGCGTGGGCGGCGGAACTTCAGGCACCGCATTACTCACACGAATCACTTCAACAGGATCATTATCAAGAAGTTTATATTTTAACGTCATATGCGGGTTCACAAGGGTTGTGCCTTCGAGATAAGTCAAAAGCCCGCCATCGCCGTTAAGTTGTACGCGACCATCGATTCGAAACTCTACACGTGTCCCATGCGGACGATCCCAATCAATGGTCTCTTTATTTTTCACAAGCCCTTTGTTGGCTTTAATATCGACGTCGATTTGCTCTTTTATCGCCTTTCGCATGTTTTTTGTTTTGCTGATCACGCGAACGCCTGCGGCATTAGTGAGCTGGGCCCAGGTTGTAGCGGCTGAAATCCCAATACCTTGCTGACCGCGCGAACAACGCCCTCGGCCGAATTTTGAAGACGACAAATATTCGCCGAATACGCTAGGCAGATCGTCCGCATCAATGCCGGGACCGTTATCATCAACAATGACTTCAACAAGCTCGGTATTCCGAGCCGAGCCTTGACCGATTTTGCGAATAATTACTTCAAGCTCGGGCAAGATAGCCGCGTCTTCGCAAGCATCAAGCGAATTATCGACGGCTTCTTTCAGCGTCGTTAAAACCGCCTTGACCGGTGACGAAAAACCCACCTGTTGAAGATTTTTTGCGAAATACTCCGCCGTACTATGTTGAGTTAGCTTTGTTGTCATTGCTGTTCCTTGAGACTGTGATCATTACGGTACGACTATGGTGGCTGAAAACGCAATTAATTTTTCTCCGTCTCCAAGACGGAGTTCCGCGACATGAGCTCCAGTTCCACTGGAGTCCAATATTTTTTATGCGAATTACATTCTTTGCAAGCCACCACGACATTTGCTTTTGTCGAACGGCCGCCGCGAACAATCGGCACGACGTGATCCATCGTCAATTGCGCCTTTTCGAACTTATTTCCACAGTAGTGGCAAACTCCCCGGCCGATTTGGTTACGCCACCACTGCGACTGCCGCAGTTCACGCGCGCGCGCCTTTTCTCGCCTGACGTGCGTTTCGTCAGCGGGTGAAAAGTACAAAATTTGGGGATCAGTTAACGGTTCGTGCATGGATTTATCAACATAACACAATTTGTCAAAACTGTATAGACCTCACCCGCATGCTATATGGGTCAGTCATGACGGCTGAACAAATTGAAAAACGAATCAAAACCGCATTGGCCGATTGCGACGTGGCCGTGATCGACACAACCGGGACGAATGATCATTTTGACGTGCGTGTTTCATCGCGTTCATTTCTAAACAAAACGCGAATCGAACAGCACAAGATGATAATGGATTTATTTTCTTCAGAATTCAAATCCGGCGAAGTTCATGCGCTACAAATTAA
>JAJYHS010000049.1 GCA_021784635.1 bacterium | reverse complement strand
TCCACCTGCACGAACCGCTGGTGCCCGGACCTGCGCTCGCATGTCTTGCGGCAAGTGGCATCCCGAAGGTGGGCACTTTCCACCGCGCCGGTGCGGGAGCCGGTTATCGCGTCCTTGGGCTTGCTGATCGACAGGTCCGTTGAGCCGAGCAAGAGCAAGGCGTCGGCGTCGGTGTTATCGATCTCGACGTAGTGACCGGCACGAGAAAGATGCACGTCACCGGGGCGAGTCGCACGGTCTGAAACGGAATTTTCAGCTAACGGCAAATAAAAATCACAGGGGGTTTTCAAACTCATGTTCGTCACAAAATGGCATAGCCCAGCCATGATGGCGACACCCGACATATCTTTTTTCATCAGACGCATTCCAGCTGCCGTTTTGATATCGAGACCGCCGGAATCAAATGTCACACCTTTACCGACAAACGCGAGCGGTTTACGTTTTGAACCACCCTGCGGCCGGTAGCGCAAATGGACAAACCGCGCACCCCATTGTGAGCCGTTACCAACGCCAAGTAGTAAACCCATATTTTCTTTTTTTATTCGGGCTACATCCCAAACTTCGACGGTTAATCCCCTTCGCCCGCTAAAAAAATTTTTAAAAAATTGCGCAAGGTCTTGGGGATTGGCACCTGATGCCGGCAAATTAGCGAGATGCCGCGCCAAATTCATACCGCTAACTATCGCGTGAGACGCATCGATTAGATTGCGATCTATGTTGCCAGTTGAACTCGTAAAAAATAATTTTGGATCTTGCTCGTCGCGCCGAGAACGAAGAACATTACGAAACGAATAGTGCGAAAGACCAATGCCAACCAAGGCGCCTAAGGTTTCTTCGGCGTTTAGGCCAACCAGATGCACGCCTATCGAAGACGCGCTCTTTTGCCGCCGACACTCTTGAAAAAGTTCGCGAAAGCGAGCTCCTGTCAAATCGCGAAAGCGCCCGTAATCGCTCTCGCCGTCTTCGCTAGGAGCAACTCGCAGCACGTGAACCACCCCCCGAGACGTAACAAGTGACAGTTGGGTATTCGAGCGTAAAGCCGCGCGCACCTGCGATTCGTCAAGCAACTTGCCCAGCATATTTCTTATGCCCGTCGCCGACTCGGCCGCTCCAAAAATGACAATTTGATGATCCCATTTCGCCTTACGACCGGCGGCAAAATTCCACTTGGCACCTCGAAGCGGACTTTCAAGCACGCGACGAGTGGTTTGATTCACATCTAATTTCAACAAATCCACGACAAGACCTCGCGATTTCGTTAGAATTTAATCGATGACAACCCAAGCGCCAACATTACGCCTTGTACAGTTCAACGTCGAGAATCTTTTTTTATTCCTCGATCTGTACCAAGGGCAAGACTTAACCAAAATCACCGAGGCGGAGTGGCGAAAATTTTCTAGCTCAACCACCCCCAACAAGCCGCTTGAAAAAGTTTGGCAATTGGCGCGGATTATTGATGAAATTCAGCCGGACATTTTGATGCTGAACGAAGTCGGCGGCATCGAGTCGCTGCAAAACTTCAACAAATATTTTTTGAGGTCGCGCTACAATGTTCACTTAAAAGAGGGCAATTCACTTCGCGGCATCGATGTCGGTTATTTAGTTCGAGCTGATCTTGAAGATAAAGTGATTTTAATTAGCCATCGCGACCGGCCGATTCATTTCTTGTATCCCCATGAAACGCAAACTTCTGCAGGAGGCAAATCGCACTACTTTTCGCGTGACGTGGCGGAATTGCGGTTATTTCGCCGTGGCGAAAACTCTCCGCGCCTGGTGATCATGCTTTCGCACTTAAAATCAAAACTCGACCCCGATAATATCGACCCCGAAGGCAAGTTGCGCCGAAATGCCGAGGTACGTACGTTGATTGAGTTATACAATGAATTGCGGCGTGAAATTCCAGCCGACACTCCTGTCGTCGTCAGCGGCGACTTTAACGGTACCGCCTCGCGAATCAATACCGAGCCGGAATTTGTACAACTGCACGAACAAACCGATCTCGTTGAAGCCCTCGAAGTTGCCGGCGTCGCCTTTGAAGAGCGTTTTACGCAAGTGCAAATCACGCCACTCGGACAGCAATTGTTTTTACAACTCGATTATGTTTTTGTTTCGCCGGCCGTTGTGAATCGCATCGACTCGTCCGGGACTTACGTTCATTATTTTAAATCTGAGCTCGGCCATCGCGCGCCTTGGCCGCGTTCACTTGATGAGCGCTCGCGGCTGCCGTCCGATCATTATCCTGTAGTTGTAACAATTAAGATTTGATTTTATTTGCGCCGATGGTGCCGCATCACCCGATGCGCCGGCTTACCCTTCGGCAAAATCTTCAGCAATTCGACTTTAAAGAGCAAAACCGAATCTGGCGGGATCACCGCATTGCCACGAGGCCCATAAGCTAAATCAGGCGGAATCGCCAATTTGTATTCTGAACCCGCACGCATCAATTGAAGCGCTTCAGTCCATCCAGGAATGACAGCTCCCACCGGGAAGGTCGCCGGTTGCCCGCGTTTATACGAACTATCAAAGACCTTGCCATCTATGAGCTTGCCTTCATAGTTCACAACAACCGTGTCATCTTTTGAAGCTCTCGGGCCTTTACCCTTGCGAACCATTTTATATTGCAACCCCGAGGCCGTTACCTTCCAACCCGGTTTAGTTTTGTTCGTTGCCAAAAACTCTTGGCCTTTTTTTAGGTTTTCTTGCGCCTGTGCGAGCTGCTCTTTCTGCAAGCCTTCGCTCATTTGGCGAAGAGCCTCCATCCGGTCATTACTGTTCAAGCGTAATTTGCGGCCTGAAAAAACATCATCGACCCCCGCGGCAAACGCAACCGGGTCTATTTTAATATTTTGATTTTTTAAATTTTGGGCAATTTGTACGCCGATTGCGTAGCTGTATTGACCCTTCGCCTGATTCAAATCCGGTTTTTTGGTGCACCCGGCAAGTGCCATAAGCGATGCAACTCCACAAAGACCGGCAACTGTAAATACCCGCGCCATAAAAGAAATTTGGCTAGTTGACTTCATTCGTCCTCCCAAGACAATGTTGCTCTCATGGTTACAGAAGCGACCAATATGTCAATTGTTTTCTTTGACGGAACTTGCACACTGTGCAACCGATTTGTCGACTTCATTATCCTGCGTGATCGCCATCGCGTTTTTCACTTGGCTTCGTTACAAGGTGAAACCGCAAAGTCCGTTTTACCCGAAATACCCGCGCCGTCGCCCGGTACCATCGTGCTTTATGACCACGGACAAATTGACACGAAATCGGCCGCTGTTCTTAAGATTTTTGCGCAATTGCCGGGTTTCTGGAGCTGGCTTGCCTGCTTCAAAGTCTTACCCAAACGTTTTCGAGATGGCCTGTACGACTTTATTGCCAAAAACCGCTATAAAATTTTTGGACGACGCGAAACTTGCCGCGCTCCCACAGAAGACGAACGCGCTTATTTTTTGCCCTAGCGAGTGCGCCCAATTGAGCCATCACGACTCGCGGCTTCGGGTGGCCCTCACGACTGGCGTCTTAGGTGAATCGGCAACACGTTTTGTTTTGAATTCGGCGCATCGATTAGCTCTTTCGGGAGCGACTCGCGCAATGCTGCAACCATGGCCGCCATTGATTTTGTGTTAAGTTCATGTGCCCGGCTGACAACACTGACTTCGCGTACCGGTGCCGGTGGGTAAAACGGACGAATGCGGTCTCGATCGCGTGACGACAAATATTCGTGACACGCAAACCATGGGAGCAAAGTGTAACCACCCACCGCGTCCACCATTTCTTTTAATGTTTGCAAGCTACCACCTGCAAAATCAAAATGCCCGTTTGTCGATTCACGCCGCGCCCGCCGGTCACGACAAAGCTCGAGCGCTTGATCGCGAAAACAGTGCCCGTCAGCGAGAAGATAAACTTCGTTACGATTCAGATCACCCGCCCTAATGATTTTTTTATCAGCAATGGTGTGATGCGGAGAAAAATAAAGATAAATGGGTTCATAAAAGACCGGGCGCTCGTCGAGACGGCTTTCTCCAAGCGGCGTTGCCATTATGCCAAAATCAAGATCACCTTTTAGCAAGCGATCAGCAATCGTCTCAGTCTGGAGTTCTTCGATATGCAATTTCAGATCGGGATAGTTCTCTTGCAACGACCGCACAAGCCGCGGAAGCAAAAACGGCGCCAACGTCGGAATTATTGCAAGGCGCACGTCGCCACTCAACGCCGAAATCGCATTTTGGTCGACAAACCGGCGCATCTGGTTTGCTTCGTCGAGAATGCGTCGAGCTTGGGCTATGAGCGTCTCCCCAGCGGGAGTTAAATCAACAGGTTTGCGGCTGCGGTCAAACACGACGACACCCAGCACGTCTTCAAATTTCTTTATTTGTTGACTCAACGTGGGCTGGGTCACATGGCAACGTTCGGCGGCACGAAAAAAACTGCGTGTTTCGGCTACGGCAACAATATATTCAAGCTGAGTCAGCGTCATAGTTTCAATATTATAGATATTAACTATATTTTAATCAATATTATCCATTTTATTTATTGAGCTCGCGATATTATATTGAGGGCAAGTCAATTTGAAAAATTGAAAGGAGCAAATATTATGTCACGAATAATTTCGGTGGGAGAAAAATTTCCGGAATTTAAGCTCGCCTCGGTGGTGAGTCTTGAGAAGGGCAAGGAGTTTAAAGAAATTTCAAATAAAGATATGAA
>JAJYHS010000065.1 GCA_021784635.1 bacterium | reverse complement strand
GTACATCCCGCCAGGGTTGATGATCGGTACTGATACAAGACGCATTTTCTGAAAAGTTTCGCGCAAGGTCTCATCCCAACGCAATTGTTCGATAAGCGGTGACAAATAATTGAGAACGACGTGCGTACCGACGCGTTCAAGACCGTGAACTCCGCCGAATAAACCAAATGTGGGCAAGCTTTTATCGTCGGGCCCTAGGATCAACCCATGGATGGGTAATGTTTGAGCGCCTACTCGCACCTCGTTCAATATGCGAATTTTGGCGAGCCCCATACTTTGCGACGACGACAGGCCCTCCCATTTATGAAGAAGAGAGCTTAAGTTTTGAATTTCTGTCCAATTGCCCGAGCGTTTCATGTTCGCTCCCTAGCACCATTAACTTTTCGAGCTGAGTGTAAACGATTTGCGGCGCGATGGCACTGCAGCGCGTGCCGAATCATTCGACAATCAAACATGGATTACTCATAGCGTTGAGTATCAGAAGTTCTACATCGCGTTTCATTTTGCGCCAAAACACCGGACGTGACGTCGGTCGAGTTAGGTTTTTACAGGTCAAGTTGAGAAAAAACCCGGCCGATTGTCGAGTTAAATAGTTTAGGAAATAGTCAGCGAATAAAGTTTCAACAGTTCGGCGAAAATTCCGAGCGCACATTTCATCTTGCGTTGGCATGGTGGGTGCAATTGCATGCCATTGGATAATAAAAACCGTTTACGTGTGGGGGAATTATGATACGGAATCAAATATTGACGATCATTGCGGGGACAGCGATGGCGTTCACAGTTGGATGTAGCAAAATGCAGTCCGGCGGTACGGCCGGCGCGGTAACCAATGCTTCAACCGCAAGTTCAGCCACCGCGACAAATTTAGTAAATCAAACAAACCAGGATATCGCCACTTTTAACCAGCAAAACACAGCCCTTATGGCGCAAGTTAATAATTTAAACACCCAACTCAATTCCATTAACTTGCCGTTTTTAGAAACCGGCGGTTCGACGACGGGAGTTGTCGCGGCTGCACAAACAACAGCGGGTTCAGCGGCGCGGGTTCGCAGTTTGCAATCGTTTATCACGAATATCTTAAACGGTGCCTATACTGGAATTTCAAAGGTTTATACGCAAATCAATAATTTGCAGCAAAAGATCGAAAACCGAATTGCCCAGCTTAATTTAAACGATCCTGCACAATTGGCTGCAGCAACAGCTTTAGAAGCATCACTCACTTACCTGGCGCAAGCACGAACCAAACTGAATACGTTGGTCGGACAACTCGTCACAAAAGTTCAAGGTCTGACGGCGAGTCTTGACGCCAAGCTCGCGAGTTTAAATCAGTCCAATCCGCTCACTTGGGTCGCCGAAGTTTACTGGGCGCAACTCAAACCGCTCTTTGTCAACTTCGAGAATCAATTGACTGCGCTGACTCAATAATGAGCGGTCGCTCACCGCGAGTTAGCTCTTGCTGTCGAGTGAGACAGCGCCTACCATAGCCACATGAGATCTCTCATGTGGCAGCCATTAAAAAAGGGTGACCTGGTGGACGTCGTGGCACCAGGTTTTCGCATTTCTGAAGAGCGCTTGCACGGAGCCGTGCGATTTTTACATGAAATTGGGCTCCAGGCTCGGGTACCTCGCGATATTTTCGGCGAAGATATCGTTTGCGGGCAAACAGATAAGATTCGTTTGGCACACCTTAAATCGGCGATTCTTGCAAAAGATTCGCGTGCTATTTGGTGTTTGCGCGGCGGTTATGGCGCGATCCGATTAATCGATGCGGTAGCTAAGATCAAAAGACCCGCTCAGCCCAAACTTTTTATTGGATATAGCGATGCCGTGACCCTCCACAATTTTTTCAACCAATTTTGGAAGTGGCCGACGCTTCACGGGCCGTTGCTCGATCGCCTTGGGCAACACACGCTACCCGAAGATGAAGTCAGCGAACTGGTTAATCTTATATTTGGTCGCAATAAAGTGATAATTCATAAAAATCTGCTGCCTCTCAACCCGCCGGCACGGGCACGAAACGTGCGGGCGCGAGCTTTGACGGGCACGGTTTATGGCGGCAATCTGACTGTTGTGCAGTCGTTTTTGGGTACGAGACACGCCAAAATTCCACAAAACGCGATTTTGTTTTTCGAAGACGTTGGGGAGCGGGGCTATCGTGTTGACCGCGCACTTGTGCAATTGCGTCAGGCGGGATATTTCGCCCGTACTAAAGCAGTTGTGTTTGGACAATTTACCGAGTCGGCTGAAAGATCCGGTGAAGATCGCGTGCCAGGGGTGCTCCAGCGATTTGCCGAAGAAATGAAATTTCCGGTATTTAACAATTTGCAAGCGGGCCACGGCGATAAGCAAAGAACCGTTCCGTTTGGCACAACGGCGCGAATTGTTAGCAATGAACAATCGTATGAATTGCAGATTCAAGCGGGTTTTCACGTCTGACGAGCGATATGGGGTAAAAAATGGTAGTGAATTCTAAATTCATAAGCCCGAATTTTACGGCTCAAGTCATTCCGACTGAATTTATCGTACTCCATTACACGGCCTGCAGTTTAAAGAGTACGCTCGATATTTTTCTAAATAGAGAGAAAAAAGTTTGCGCTCACTTTGTCATAGATACCGACGGCTGCGTTTATGACCTTGGTGGATTTTTAGATGGACCGATACTTCGTGGTGCGCACGCCGGTAAAAGTCATTTCGAATGGCACGGTACGAAATACGTCGATTTCAATCAGTTTTCGATTGGCGTCGAAATGATCAATCTCAACGGCAATCTGAATAGATATACTGAGGAACAATACATATCTCTGGGGGAGTTGGTCCGCCATCTGCAGAGGCGCTTTCCGATTTTGGCGGACTCCAGCCGCATTGTTGGCCATGAACACATCGCCCACTGGCGTGGTAAGGCTGATCCGGGAGTTCTCTTCGACTGGAGCCGTTTCTTATCTTCCGTGGGATTGAAACCGTGCGAATTTCACTCGTTTTATGCCTGCCAAAACGAAGATTTAAAATGGTTGAAGAGCCAGGGGAAAATTCAAAATTGGTCCAAGTTGAGTCTCGAGCTTGAAACTCGCATCGGGCAACGCAACCTTCGCGATTGATGTCTACAGTTTAGTCAATTTTTGAAAGTTATATCAGGGCCTATCGCCCGACTGGAGAATTTCATCAACCTGTGGAATAACTTTGTTCATGCGAACACGTCCAACGATATTTTTAACGGCTTTGCTGGTTACAGTAAGCGCGAGTCTGTGCTCGAATTTGGGCTTTGCCGATCAACTTCGTTTAGTACGCGCAGGTGATAGTCCCGAATTAACGGTCGAGCCGAAAGGTGACCCGTATTTGGCGGAGTATTTTCGGTTTCAAGTTGCTCCAAGGGGTAATCGTGTTTCGCCGCTATTTGATCGCGCCGTAACTGCCGCCTTTGAATCAAACGGAGCGAGTCCTCTTAACCGGCGGACGCTTTATCGGTGGCTAAATGTTTCAGAAATTGAGGTGAATGTTGCCCGGTTTATCGTTCGCTCGGCCATGAGCGACGGAACGCTTGTCATGAGTAACGAGCAAATTGCCGCGGCAATTAATATTCTGCATGTACAAGCGGCCGATTGGCTGAAAGTGCGCGGAACGGCCATGTTGGGCACGCTTTGCCGCTTGTGGCAAATTGATTCGATGTTGAGGCAACGAGGCAGTCAACCGATTTACTCCTTTGAGACATGGGTGAGCTTGTTTCAACAACTTCGAGAAAGGATCAATGAATTGCATCCGGATTCCGGTGACGCCCGCCATGCTGTACTCGAATGGTTTATACCGGTACGGTTTGGCCAATCGAACTCAAATTTAGCCACTCAGACTTTAAATTTTCTGATGGTAACGCGGCCCGGTTTTTATGCTCGTGCCGAAAAACTTGTACGCATTTATCCGTTTATTGATCCACTACGCCAAATTGAACTTGCGGGTCTATTAAAACGGCAAATTGTAGACGCGTTAGTTCACGATGATACGTTCCCAAATGAAAAACAGGCGCTCGATATGGCTAAAAATCTTGTGGAGTTTTATCTCGGTCACTCCACTCCCGATGAAAAAGCGCATTTTCTCGAGGCGTTTGTTTTGCGATTGATCAAAGAAACAGACCGGCATCAATCGCCGGATGTTCGCACATTTGCCGATGAAATGGTTGCGATGATTCGACCGGTGTTAAAAAACACCGAAAAAAGCGAAGCCATCGAATCCTTGCGGCGGAAGTTGCAAAAAGAAGCACTGTCGGGTTACTCCACCGCGAAATCGCAATTGCGCATATATGATCCACTTCGAAGCGAACTTCATAGCGGGGAATCGGCTGATAAGAGTGAAATCAAAACGTACCGAAGATATGTGGAGGGTTGGCTTGAGCTCCCATACACTATGACCGATGCCAAAACGAGCTCCTATCTTCAAACGCATTTAAGTTTAATGAAGCCGTCAGACGCCGTACATGCGGCAACGGCGTGGATCCGTCGTATTTTATCGGAACATTCAAAAAATTACGTAATGGGATCTTTTAGCGCCCAAGAACGCTTTGAAACTAGTATCGAACTCGACAAAATTATGGCCGCACTTTTACAGTTTGCGTGTGACCATGCGGCAAACCGTCAGCAGGTGATTCTCGAGATTTTGAAACCGTACATGAACAGCGAATGGTTTGGATTCTCGCCCGAATTTGAAAAGGTATTGATGAAAAACATC
>JAJYHS010000092.1 GCA_021784635.1 bacterium | reverse complement strand
AAGTGTAGTCAAAAATGTTGTGGCTACTCATCATATTTGGGTAATTTGTCGCAACCGGATCGACCGAAAATTGGGGTTCAACCATGGTCATTAAAATCAGATTCGAAGCTGCTGCAACACGTGAGGCACGGTTATAAACGATAAGCCGGCAGTACTGTTGAGACGCATATTTTCTTGCTGCGACTACAGGATCAACTCCCCCACGAGGAGTAAATTGCAATCCGAACAAGGGGCTGCCGTAAAGGTCTTTTTGAATCATGGCCTCGTCGACTTCGCATACAAGAGCCGATTTGGCTGAATCTACCCCTTGAATTTGAACCCGGAAATTTGCGAGATGATTGTAATCGAGTCGAAGAAATCCGTCGTTGTCAGACAGCGCATGACTGACGTCAAAAATCCGTATCTGTGTGTCGTGTGAGTCTTCAGTGGTCAAATGAACCTTAGGGAACGAAAAGCTGTGGGTCGAACCGTTCGCCGCACTGATCGTAAAGCGCATTGAGCAGTTCAGTTCCGTTGCGCCACCCCAAACATCATTGAGTAGCGTTTTAGCCGAGAAAAATTGTACAACCTTGTATTCGGCTGAATATGGCAGAGTCACTGTATCTGTACCAATGGGCTGATTGAGAACTGAACACGCGCTTTGTACTTGCAGTGTCGTAAGGCCGCGGCCGTTATCGTAAACTGGCGTCAGTCTCATTTTGTCGTTTGTGTTGAGCTTAATGGCTTTATTTGATTCCGCTGTATTGAGGGCGACCCGTTTGCCATTTCGGCGAAGAACAATAGGTTCGTGAACCAGCATGCCGGTTGGCCCCCAAGATTTGTTTGAATTAGTGTCCGAACTGCAAGAAATAAGTCCAACAGTTAAGACAAAGGTGCAGACGAGTAACATTTTTTGCTTAGTATTCATTGCGAAACCTCCCTTTGGGAGGGGCGTTACGCAACTAACGTGCCAATTGGTTCGCAGGGTGCATGAACGCGCGTTACCAATAGGTGGTATCGATAACAATGTCGTTTAAAACACAGGTTTGGCAACTGATTCGAAATTCGCGGCTGACATTTTGGCGCAATTTTAGGTCATGCTCCAGCGTGCTTTCAGGGCTCAAATTTTCGGCGCCGGCGAGAATTCTCACGCGGCATTTCGAACACACCCCTTCGCCGTGACAAGAACTTGCGACAGGCAAACCGTGAGCCAGTAAGGCACGCATGAGATTGGCTCCCCGTTCAACGGTGATGGGTGGAATGGGCTTTACAAAATTAATTTGTGGCACGGCTATACTTTACTAAATGGAGCGGGCCAAATATATAGGTCTTATGAAAAATGTCCTGGTTTTTGGCGCAAGCCGCGGCCTTGGTTGCGCGCTCACACAAGAGATTTACAAGCAATTTCCGGAGTGTCGGTTTTTGCTGATCGCGCGTACTACAAACGACGTAATTCCCGAACATGTCGGTAGATGGGCTCAAATGGATCTCTCGCGGCCATCTTCTCAGGCGAGCGCATGTGAAGAGATGATTGTATTTCAGCCGAGCCACGTCATTTATGCCGCCGGTGGTGGCCCTTACGGGTTGTTCGAAGCCAAAGCGATCGATTCGCATCTTTGGGCCACAGAAGTCAATTATCTAGCTGTTTTGCGAATATTACATTTTGCTCTCCAGGCCCGCAAAAAGATGCCGGGGCTTAAACAATTTGCGGTTGTCGGTTCAGCCGTGGCAGGTAAAGCTCCCGATCCAATGGCCTCGAGTTATGCTTTGCGCGGGTTAATCGGGTCTGTCGCTCTTGAAAAACCGTGGTTTGATGTGAAACTCTATGAACCTGGCTATATGGATACGGATCTTTTGCCTAAAAACTCTTGGCCGCGCACGAAGGGGATTGTATCGAGTCCGAATGACGAAGCAAAAAAAATGCTTCATTTTTTGCAAGCAAAAACGACATGGGATGGAGGATTGGCATGAGCGAGATTGAAAAAACCAGAAAAGTTGAAAATGTTATTATTGTTGGTTCAGGACCCGCCGGTTTAACTGCGGCGATCTACTCAGCGCGCGCAAATCTGAGCCCGTTTATGATTGAAGGCGAAGAAGTCGGCGGTCAGTTGATGACGACAACCGAGGTGGAGAATTATCCGGGATTTACAAAAGGCATTATGGGACCAGAGCTAATGACCATAATGAGAGAACAGGCCGCGCGTTTTGGCACGCGATTTTTATCGAAAAATGTAACCAAAGTTGATTTTTCTAATCGTCCATTCAAAATTTGGGTGGGTTCGGATCTTTTTGAATCACGAGCGGTGATAATTTCAACCGGCGCTTCGGCGAAGTATTTAGGATTAGCTAACGAACGGCGTCTTTTGGGCCGCGGGGTTTCAGCCTGTGCGACTTGCGACGGTGCTTTTTTTCGAAACCAAAAAGTTGCGGTTGTCGGCGGCGGCGACACGGCGATGGAAGAAGCCAATTTTTTAACTAAATTTGCGTCGAAAGTAGTTGTCATACATCGACGCGATCACTTTCGCGCCTCTAAAATTATGGCCGAGCGGGTTCTGAATAATCCAAAAATTGAAGTCATGTGGGATTCTGAAATTGCTGACGTAGTTGGCGATGATGGTGTAACCGGTGTCAAAGTTAAAAATCTGAAAAGTGGTGAACTTCGCGATGTTCCGCTTGAGGGAGTGTTTATCGCAATCGGGCACAAACCCAACACCGAAGTTTTTAAGGGACAAATTGCACTCGATGAAACGGGCTACATTGTGACGGAGGGCAAGTCGACCTATACGTCTGTGCCCGGAGTTTTTGCGGCCGGTGATGTACAAGACCACGTTTATCGTCAGGCCGTCACTGCGGCGGGCACGGGTTGCATGGCGGCCATCGATGTCGAGCGGTGGCTTGAAAAATCGGCGCATGTTTAGCCGAAATTCGAAAATACATTCTTAAAGATTTATCGGGCGATACATTCTCAATCAGCACGAGCTTGACGACGGAAAACTCTTAATTGAAAATAGATATTCGACACAATGTCTGTTGGAGGGCACCACGATCAAAACGATCTTTGTTGTCGGCTTAGTGATTAGTTTAGCACTGACTTTTAGTGCTTGTTCCGTAAATAATGGACCATCTGGAGCATCTGAAGATGCCTCTATTAGTGGCCTCGCAGCCGAGGCGGTTGGCGGCGCACTCAATTTTAGTTTGAGTAGCGGCACCTTTACAATGTCAGAAATGCGCTCTCAACAATCGCTTTTTTCTTGGCTCAATCTATTTTCAGGAATTGCCCACGCCAGTACCTCAACGTGTCCGACAATATCCGATTCTAGTAGCTCCGGCCCCAACACGTGTTCGTCGGCGAGTAACGTCGCGACTCTAGATTATTCCGACTGCAGCTTTGGAAATTCATCCGCCACGTGGAACGGCTTTACTCAACTATCTTTTTCTGGCGCGACGGCTCTGGCGTGCGGAACTTTCCCCTCGCCAACTAACGATACGTTACTGCGACAGGCCGTAGCATCGGCAGGTGGAGCGGCGGGGACACTAACTCGGACTTCATCATCTGGAACGGTGTTGACTGTTGATGACACAATACACGGCATTGATGGGAATTATCAGGGCGACACTTTTAACGGGAGCGCACCGAGTAATTTTTCATTCACGCCCTTTAATTCTGGTGGTGGTAAAGAGGTCGTGTTTAATGCCAGCGGCCAGCAAACCTCCGTGACAATAGCTGAACATTTGTCGGGGTCCTTGGATGGTAATGCGCTCTTCGATCATACCATCGCGGGCACAGTTAATGTGAGCGAGTCGGGTTCGGGATCGTCGACAGTTTGGACGGCAACAGCGGGTACCGTTTCAAGTGGAACATGTTCTAATGGCGTAACGGGTTACGATAATGTGATGAAAATGTTGGGACAAACATGCTTTGAAAATGTGACGTACAATGCGACTTGCTGCCAGCCTATTTCGGGCACAATAGTTACTACGTTTACCAACACAAGCAATAGCCCAAGTACCGCAATAGCGTGTATGAGCGGTCAAACCGAAACGCTGACGATCACCGGTTGTGGTAAGGCAACTTATACGAGTTGCACAGGAGCAACGACATCAGTCAATTTGGATCAATGCTTTTAATGCCGGCGCGTTCAAATTACATCGCACCACGAGTTGAATTAGCGATCGACTTCGACCGCTACGTATAATAGGGTTTTGAGAGCAGGCGATACCGAGTGAAACCTTAAATATGAAGCGAATAGATTGCCGAGACTTAGTTTCAAAAATTGCGCAAATAATTGACGAACGCGTAAAAGCGGAGTCGGTTGTGCAGATCGGTGAGGTTCGGGCCATTCGTGACGCAAAAAGGACGCGCGAGCCGGCTCGGTTGTGGTTAATTGATGACGATGAATCGATTCGCCGGGCCCTCATTCGAATATTTGCCGACGATAATTACCAAATTTTTTCAGCTGCAAATGCAAACGAAATCGACCAAGTTCTAGGCGGAGGCGCTCCGAATCTGATTCTTCTTGATATTGGTCTGCCGTGGATAAACGGATTTGAACTGGCCGAGTTAATGAAATCGCATCGAGATCTTGCGCAAGTACCGATAGTGTTTATTTCCGGCCAAAACTCAATGCCGATAATTAAAAAAGGGTTTCAAGTCGGGGCTCACGATTTTATTACAAAGCCGTTCGATATCGAAGCACTCAAAAAAACCGTGAAAACCCTTTTGGCTTTAAACTCTTAAAGAG
>JAJYHS010000224.1 GCA_021784635.1 bacterium | reverse complement strand
TTGAATAAAATCGCGCAAGACCCGAGATGGCATTTTCGATTTGCGATGGCGAAAAATCGACGTGACTGCGATAATGAGATGATAGAATCATGAATTTTAAAATTTCAGGATTATACTCCTCCATAAACGATCGGCCGGTTCGCACATTACCCAGAGATTTCGACATTTTTTGATTTGAAAACACGAGCATATTGTTGTGCATCCAGTAGCGCGCAAAGGTATGGCCGGTACGCCCTTCGCTTTGCGCAATTTCATTCTCGTGGTGCGGAAAAATGAGATCCAGCCCGCCGCCGTGAATGTCAATCGTTTCACCCAAAAGAGCCGATGCCATACACGAACACTCAATATGCCAGCCCGGGCGTCCCGCTCCCCATGGCGAGGGCCACGCCGGCTCACCTGGTTTTGCGGACTTCCAAAGTGCAAAATCGGCCGCATGATGCTTGTGCTCGTTAATATCGACACGCACGCCGGTCATCAGTTCATCCAATTTTTTATTTGAAAGCTTACCGTATCCGTCAAAGCTCGTAACCGCAAAGTATACATCGCCATCCACCGCGTATGCTTTGCCCCGTCGAATGAGATCTTCAATAAAAGCGATTATTTGCGGGATGTACTGGGTGACACGCGGGTTGTGCGTGTGCTTTTTTAACCCCAATGCTCGATAATCTTTTTCAAATTCAGTAATATAAGTTTCTGCAATTTCGCTGGCCGGCCGCCCGTCCTTACGTGCGCGATTGATGATCTTGTCATCAACATCCGTGTAATTATAAACAAAATCGACCTTATAACCGGACCGTTCAAGCCAATTACGTACAAGATTAAAAAAGATTGCGCCAAAAAAATTCCCGATATGCAAAAAATCATAAACAGTCGGCCCGCACACGTACATTTTCACGTGGCCCGGCTCAAGTGGCGTAAACACTTCTTTTTTTCGCGTCATTGTGTTGTAGATTTGTAAGCTCATTTTCAATTCCTCGCGCCCATTTTAAACGCCTTAACCGCGAAGAATATGATCGAGCACGATTTTCGCACGCTCTATTAAAATCGATTTCTCAATGAGCGGTACCAAAATTTTCAACTCGGCTCCGTGGGGCTTACCTAGAACCGCCACACGAATGGGCATAAAAAGTTCTTTGCCCTTAACGGCACAATTTGATTTCACATTATTTTGAATTGTCGCAAATTCCTCTTCTGATAAATAGGCGCTTGTACTTTTCGACGCAGCTGTTTCAAGTTGTTTACGCCACTCCTCGACAACCTTGACGGTCGATGGCCAGCTGAGCGTTTCGCGCGCTTCATCGTGAACTGTGAATCCGCCATTTGCCCCACTTATCGACAGAGGCCGGTAGAGTTCAACGGCATCTGACAAGACTTCCATCGATGTTTTAAATAGCTGAAGTGAACGTTCGCGCCAATTTGCATCCTCAGGCATTTGCAGCCCGGCCCTAGTGAGAAACGGTTCAATTAAATTCCACAATTCACTGTGCGGCAGCGCCCGCAAATGTTGGGCATTCACCCATTTGAGCTTAGCTTCATCGAAAACGGCGGCCGCGGGATGCAATCGATCAAGTGAAAATTGTTCGATTAGCTCGGACATCGATAGAATTTCTTGCCCTTTTGGCGAGCTCCAGCCAAGAAGTGCAATGAAATTGCTGAGCGCCTCAGGCAAATAGCCCCGCTCACGGTATTCATGAACGCTCGTGGCACCGTGGCGCTTTGAAAGCTTTTGCCGATCGGGTCCTAAAATAATGGAGAGATGACCGAACTGCGGTGGTTCAAAATCAAGCGCCTCGTACAACATAAGTTGCCGCAGCGTATTTGAAAGATGTTCTTCAGCTCGTAAAACATGTGAGATCTTCATCAAGGCGTCGTCGATAACACAGCAAAAATTGTAAACTGGCATACCGCCCGAACGCAAAAGGACAAAATCGCCTACCATATCCGACGGGAATGTGACATCACCCCGCACTAAATCGCGAAATTTGTACTCGCGATTGAGATCCGAAACACGAAACCTTACTGTAGGTGATACGCCCCCATCCGCAATTTTCTTTTCAGCATCTTTAAGAGACCAATTTCGATATGGGCTTACCACTTGATGTGGGCGACCAGCGCGCTCAGCTTGCGCACGCTGCTCGGCAATTTCTTCGTCACTTAAAAAGCAATAATACGCTTTGCCTTCTTTGAGAAGCCGATCGGCGTACTCGCGATAAATCGCGAGCCTTTGACTTTGCCTGTACGGTCCGTACGGGCCACGATCATTAAGCGTGTCGGCATCAACGCCTTCTTGATAGGCGTATCCCAGCCATTTCAAATCTGAAAGCTGTTGGCGCATCGAATCTTCGGTCGAGCGCTGTTCATCGGTATCTTCAACTCGTAATACGAATTCGCCGGCATTCTGGCGGGCAAATAGATAACAATAAAGCGCCGTTCGCGCGCCCCCAACATGTAAATAACCGGTCGGACTCGGCGCAAACCTTGTTCGAATTTTTAATTGAGATTTATTCGGCGGATTCAATGTAGCGGACCATATCCTCTTCAGTTTTCATATTCGCTTCACCAATAGACAACTGAAGTTCGCGAAACAAGTAGCCACGCGCCAGCTCAAGCATCTTTTTTTCGCCATGGCTTAATTCTTTTTCGCCTCGCAATAGATATAGGTCGCGGAAGACTTCGGCAATTTCGTACACCGAGCCCGTTTTAATTTTCTCCATGTACTCGCGATACCGACGATTCCAAGTTTGTTTGTCTATTTTTATGTCTTTGCGGCGGACAATCGAAACAACCCGGTTCGCCTCATCTTTTGAAATAATCGGGCGCAATTTCGATTCTGAGCTGTTTACGGGCACCAGGGCCGACACATTGCTATTGAAAAGCTGAAAGCGATAGAAGGTTTGCTTAATTCCACAAAGCTCCTTCGTTTCGATCGCTATAATTCGGCCGACACCGCTCCCCGCATATACGGCATTGTCCCCGATATTGAATTGAGCCATTCACCCTTCCTAGTAACTGTTGGAGCTTATTTACCATTTTTGACACGACTTATCAATTTCAGGCGACACGATTTGTCGCTCGCCTGAAATATTTTCGCTGTTTTCACACATTTCGATAGTAAAAAATTTCCAACACAGCCTAATTTGAAAACACTAGTGCAAAAGGCTGCTTGCCGTAACTGTTGCCCATCGGAACGTTCGTGCCCGTCACGACAATTTCATCATCCCCATGCGCTGATGCAACAACTGACTCAGGTATGACAATCTGCTTAGCGTTATCAACTTTATCGTGGGTGCGAAAAACCTGATTGCCCACCACAACTTCAAGACCGAGGTGGTTAACCAACGCCGTTGCGGCCGTCGGCGAACCAGGATAATCCGTGTAAACCAACGTCACCTTACGAGTTGTTGCCGGCGCACTGTAACGCATCACTTGACCTGTTCCGACACCCGTTTTTTCATCAACAAACTCAATGTTCTCATTAATGACATTGGCCAAATCAACGCGGCCGAAGCCTTCATCGCCATTAGGTGCTGGAGTCAGGATTTCTTGTCCATTTTTAGCTCCGATCGCACCAAATTCGCCTGGGTACATATCGTAGGCGGTATGCAAAAGAATAGCTTTTACAAGAGCGGCTGATGGAGATGGCGCTCCCGACTGTTGAAGATACTGGCGAATCAAAACCACTGCTGCTGCAGTTAATGGGGTAGCCATGGATGTGCCACCTGACCAGCAGTAGTTCTGGTTGAACCGGCCCCACAAGGTGCTCGCTCCAGGGTATTGGGAGCAATCTGAAAGAATGTTGGTACCTGGCGCAACAATATCAGGCTTTATGCGTCCGTCTGCAGTCGGGCCGCGCGACGAGAACGGCGCCAATCCATCCGGATTGTCCGAAAAGTATGAGCTCGCTAACGGACCAACAGGCCATTGGTGAATGACTTGGCCCGTTTTCGGATCAACAAAGCACTTGCCCGTTTTTGGATTTACAAAACACGCATCGCCAACCTGCATCTGTAACCCTTCATTCGGGTCATAATTTTTTGATGCGCCAACCGAAATGATATTTTTGGCCGTACCAGGTGATTTCACCGAATCGGCATCGACACGGCCGTTGCCATTGGCGTCGACACCGTCGTTACCAGCAGCGACTAAAATCACCATACTTGGATGTTGCCAAATGAATTGGTCAAATGTTGCCGCCTGCGCGTCATAAACTCCGCTGGGCACGTTGACCGATCCCCATGAATCTGAATGCACGCGCGAACCGTCATTGTATGCATCTTGGAACAACGTCGCTAAATTATCTGGGGTTGTGAGCGTTTTATATTGTTGCGACCACAAACTTTCCATTAGAAGTTGCGCTCCGGGCGCGCCACCGTGAACAAGGCCGTTTGATAAAACGCCTTGGCCAACAATCGATCCGGACACGTGTGTGCCGTGCCCCATCGGATCGCCCCAGGTACTGGAACCAATTCCAAAAATAATGGCGTTATACAGAACTGAGCTAAAATCAGGAGATAATGTGGCAAGGTTACCTGTATCAAGGCCCGTATCACCAACAGTCACTAATTGCCCCTGCCCCTTGAGCCCCGCATTCCAAGCGGCATCAAAGTTCATAACTTTCGTGCCCGTTTCATATCCGGTCAGTTGCGAAAGGTGGCCTTCAGTTGACGGTGGAAGCGTGGTCCCGTCAGGAGCAAAGTCCAATAGGCCGATTTTTGGTGCCTTTTCAACCCATTCGACGCTGTC
>JAJYHS010000221.1 GCA_021784635.1 bacterium | reverse complement strand
CGACGGACTATAAAGATTTGGCTTCTCAGTACGGAACATGAGTAAAAAGTTCCAAATTGGAACTAGACACTGGAGAATTTTACGAATTTAAGATGATTTAAGTTTTGCGAATTGAAGACAGGATCTAGCATTAAGTAGTGCTATTGAATAAGACGAAAGAAGAGGTCACATGAAGGCCAATCAAGCGATCGACGAAGCCGCGACAAGTGAAAACACGGCGAGACAAGTAAAACAATTCAACCGCGTGACGGATGAATCAATCGGTTGGACCGCAGGTGAGAATTTTTCTCGCGAAGCTTTTGAAAACGAAGACGGTTTATTGTCGCAATTTCGAGCCCATCTAGACCAGATCGAAGAACTTAATGCACGTTTACATTTTGTATTGGGCGAAATTCGCCCGTTGATTCGCCGCTAATTTATTTAACTTTCTATCGGTAATTTTGGAATTCGAACGACGAGATAACCGTTCTCGTAAGTTTTCTCGACATCTTTAGGAATGGTCGGATGTTCTAGCGGAATTGTTTCGTGAAATGACTCTGCGGAATTGGACGAAAATGTTTTGCCCGCCAACTTCGTCTGATCGTTAAATTCACGCTCGCAGCTGATTACGGCTTTATTTGATTCGACATATACATTCACATCGTCTTTTTCAAATTCCGGTACTTTCGTTTTCAAAATATAAAAGTTGGGCGTTTCTTCTAGCGTCGTTTCAAATGCGTGCATTCGGTAAAATGGATCTTCTGAAGCCTTTTCGTAAACGCCAAACTCTTGAAATAGGCGTTTCTTTTGGTTCATCAATGCATTTATAAATTGATTATGTTGATTTTCGAGTTGCCCTTCATCGACCCCTTGGTTTGCATTATATATTCTATGAAAATCTTGCGCTTGTTCGCGCAGCGCCTTTGATTCGATTTTACGTTGTTCCGCCAATTGCTGTTGTTCCAACTGCGTTTCGTGTTTTTCATCACTCTGTTGGGTCATTCGTCTTTTTTGCATCTCTGCCTTATAGCCGAGATCTTGCTGGGCGAGTTGTTTTTTGTATAATTTTTTTTGTGTCTCTAGGGCCTGTTGTCCGTGTTCACGAATGGCTTTGAGTTTACTGCTGTAGCGTTGATTGGCGAGTTTGAGTTGCTCCGTACCGCGATCCGTTTCATTACTGAGATTTTCTTCGTCTGTTTTTTGTTGGGCGGCAAGACGCTCCTCGCCCATAGTTTTTTCTTGAGCGTATTTGGTTTGTAGGTCTCTTTGCAGCCGGTCGAGTTTTTGGCTGTCTAATTTTTGTTGATTGCTATATAGGTATTGCGATTTTTCACGTTGATCCTGCAACGTTTCGTCTGAAGCCGTTTGTTGTTTTTTGAGCTGGTCGCGTGTTTCTTGCCGAATGTGATTAATGGCGGCTTCGGTTTGCGCTTGGTCCTCATTGATCTCTCGATTGGAACTTTTTCGTTGCTGTTGCAACTGTTCATGCGTCTCGTTTTGAATGTTATTGAGCGCAGATTTATTTTGCGCCTGTTCTTCGGCTATTTCTCTTCGGTAACGTCGGCGGATATCCTGAAGCTCTCGCTCGTTTTTCTGAATAACTTCCGCTCGGCGTTGTCGATACCTATTGTTGAGGTCTGCAATGGAATCGGCCATCAATTCAATGCTAACACGAATTGGTATTGAAAATAAAAACTAGAGAGGATTTCCCGTCTTCTGGAGGGGCGCAATCGAGGCGCCAGCGGGTTTCGAGCAAATCGGGTGAAAGTGGCTCATGTTGCCGTGGCACATCCATGAATCCACAGGTTGAATCGTTTCGGAGGCTTGCAGGGGATGGTAAGTTGGGTATTGCCGGCTGTCGAGAATCGAAACAACCGTGCGCGACTCGCCTGAAGTCGAGTTCGTGATTTTAAGTTTATAAGCGCGGTACCCGCCTAGCACAAGGTCCGGAAAAACAAAAACAGCAATTGTGAGAACGATAACAAGCATACCGATTCGCATGATGCCCGTATCGGAAAAAAAAGGTCGCGCTTTAGTGTCGCGTCGGTTTGTGAGTCAGTAAAGTCGACTCGACAATGTGAAAATATGTGCGTAATAGAATTTCATATTGTGCGGGGTCGAGCCGTTCAATAAAAGCTCGTTTTTCTTCAATCGACGTTTTCTGAATGAGCTGATCAAAAAGGCGCTGAATAACATTCATGTTTTCGGCAGTAAAAAAATCCAGTTCTTCGGTTGGTTTTTTTAATACATGCGCGATTTGGTTATTATCAAAAAGATGATGAATGCCCATCATCGACTGATTTAATAACTTTTCTAGTGCGGCTATATTAACGTCTTCGATCTTTGCATCTTCCATCGTCGCGCGAACCTCCGTTTTGTTGCCTGGTTGTCTCATCTTGAGACACGCGATGTTCCTAAATTGATTAGAAAAACAATTATCCTCGAGGGCAAGCGAAAAGGCGGCGGATTTGACATGATCGGCCGCAATCCCTATCATTAATATAGAGGTGATGTACCTCGCTTTGTCTCAAGACGAGACGGGGTGCAAATGAAACTGGACTTTCAACGGGATAATAAAAATGAGCCGTCGAATGGCAAAAAAAGATCTTGAAAAGATCGTCATCGATGAGTCGAAAAATCTCGTTTTTGATTCTGAAGACGAGCTTTATCAACATTTCTTCAAAGAGATTTCTTTTTTGGAGAAAGAGTTCTTTTCGCTTCGGCCGCAAGACGACATCACCGAAGCGGAATTCGACAACTACGAAAAAAATCTGAGCGTTCTTCTCGAGAATCCAGATGAAATTTGGCATGATACCTCGACTATAGCCGGGGTTGATTTTTATATTTACATTCGAAAATTCGAAGTTGAAGAGCCGGAGGGTGACGAGTCCGTACTGTATCATGTCGCATTCGTCTATTTAACCGGTAAAGTTCCCAGTTTTGTTTACCTGCACTTTCCGACTCGCAGTGAAAGTCTTGTCGCCAAATACCGGCGCGGCGAGAAAAGTTATGACCGAATTGAACAGAATGTCCCGTTGGGCGCTATTGACGGGGATGCTTTACATGAAAGTGACGAGCTCGCACGCGGGCTTTATTTCGCAATGCTAAAAGTTCGCAGCGAAAGCGACATAAAAGAAGCTGAATTTCGTGATTTTGCACGGCTTCGCGAAAGTACGATCGAGCAACCTGACGAAATATGGCGCAACAATGATTCTATGGGGAATGTCTTGGTCAGTTTTATCCGCGAGTATCCGGAAGAAGAATTGAAGGGGCTATATTATATAGCTGTTACTCTTGAGGATATGGCATCGAACAGCCACGCGCTTTTGTTTTCGTTTCCGACTGTGGACGAAGCGCTCGTCGGCCGCTACCGGCATGGCGAAAATTTGCAAGCTGATGAGGTCGTGCAAGAGGCGAGTCACTGATAAGTTTAGCTGCTTCCGGCCATCTTTTCTTCTGGGGCCACCTCGTATTTTGGGGTGGCCTTGTGTTTTGCGGTCTACTTATGCTTTGCGGGCATCGATGATTGAGCAGACGGCAATCCCAACATTCCGCCCGGTCCGGAACTAATCAAAGCCATCGTGACAAGGTTGCTCTCCGTTTCGAATTTATTTATTTCTTGTTGGGTTGCAGGCGGGAGCTTAGCGCCAGAAGATTTGCTGGTGAAGTGATCCGTCATCTCTCGGTAAGCTTGGATAAGCTGCAATCGATGGTTGTACATCCACATCGGATTTTCGCTTCGATCTGCCGCCAAAAGTTGGGTTGCAAGTAAGCGGAACTTTAACGGTACCGTAAATTTCGGCAATAAAAGCATAGTCGTTGTGGATTTTTTGCCGGTCAATTTTTGTAATCCGAGGGGCAGTTTAACCGTTGGCCCCGCAAGTTTTTCGGCGCCACCGCTTAAAAGAAATTGCGCTTCGACTTTGAACAAATATCTTCCAAAATCGTTAGCGAGCGGGTTATCGGCGAACCTTAAAGGTTGCGGCTGTTGGCCGGGGCCCGACCTGGTGACCATGCCGTTGCCGGCGAGCAGCTCCAAGTTGTGTTTATTGTATTCTTCAGCAAATTTTTGAAAGAAGAGCCGCGCATTGGTGTTGATCGTATTAATTTCGTGCGGGCCAAATGCACTCGACCCGTTCGGGATAAGCCCTTTTTCGTAACGGCTGTACAATAAATGATCGAGGCGAGCCATTTCTGTGTTCACAAAATTGGGGGGCAAAAATCCGAAGATCTTACTAAATCCGCCGTTTTGTTTAATTTGGTCGTCGATGCGATGCCATTCTTGCCACCGTACCATGCTGGCGTTTGATTCGTCGACGGCCGTGAATTGGCGCTCAACCGACACGAGTCGAACTTCTTTTGTGAATTGCTTCATCAGCTCAAGACGCGGTGCCAGCATTCGTTCGGCATCTTCTGTCGGATGCAGCACAACTTTGCTGACGGGAATGGCGAGTTCGTTTTGAAACGGTGTTTTGGCGGCTAAGTACACCTCAAGTAAAATATCGGGTAACGTTTTGAGATTATGCTCGCCCTCATACGCGACGTAACCGACTTCGGAATTACCCGAATCGAAGCGCTGACAATCATAATATTTTGGATCTCCCGAGTCGGTACAATAAAGCGGCCATTTTGCGGGTCTTTTGCCGCCGTATAAAAAGCGGATGGTATCGCGGTCGTAAGCCATTGCCTTACCGCGCGCGATTTGGTCACCAAGCATAAAGTCGTCAAGCATTGGCATGTAATCCATCACCGAACTGCTGACGACGACACCTTTGGGAGTGTGCCCTGTTTTAAAATAAGATTGAAGTAAGCTTGCGCGCTCAGCCATCGTATAATTCGCTGCGAGCGTTCCGGCGAAATTGTGGCGGAGCCCTAAAGTGTGACCGACTTCATGGGCGACCACCACACGAAGTAAATCCGAAGCCGCTCTTTGAATGACGGAGTTTGTGGCTCCGTTGTTTATAAACCAGTCAATCGTGCTTTGAATTCCGTAAGACCCGTCATAATCGCATAGCGGCGGTTTGAAGAATCCTCGAATTCCGATTCGAAGCGACGAAGCTTGTTTCGTCGTGTTGCTAGTCGAAACTCCCCCATGAAGTTGCCGGACCAAATCTTGAAGTGAGTTAAACACAAATGAGCTCGAAATATAAACTTGCGCGTGCAGAATTTCACCCGTGCGCGGGTCCGCCTGCACATCGGCATACGACATTGGAGCCGTGTTATACGGCACCCATTGAATCATATTGTAATCGGGGTTTGGTGCACTCACGCCTTTAGGGGCCATCACGACTTTAACGATCGGCATGCCTAACATGTGGTTCCAGTACAGAGCGCCGCTTTTGACCGCTTGAACATATTGCGCGGGGGTATTGGCCGAGATCGCGTAGGTGATCGGAAAATTGCTTGGATTCCATCGCTCGGCGTATTGTACGGAATCTCCGTCAAAGGTCATTTGCGGTGCGGTTTGAAAATAACCGTAGTGAGTAAAATTGTCGAATTCTTGAAATGGTGGATAATTTGGATCCGGTCGATACGGCGACAAATAATAGCGAACTTCAAACGGCATTGATGCCCCGGGTTGCCCGGATAACGGATTGCTCAGGTAAGCCTGCGCCACTTGGCGAATGACCAGGCGATGAATGGATTGCGTGTCTTCGATGCGTGCGCTGTCGATATAACTGTCTTCAAGCGGCAGACTTTGAAACTCGTTCACCGGATTGTATTGTGAACCGCCAAAGTCCGAACCGGACATGTCGGTGAAGAAAAACAATTTTGACATCCCCGAATTAAAATCAAAAACAATTCTTGTTTTGTTGGTAGAAAGAATCGGAAAGCGCGCCAGAAGCAAGTGTTGTGGCAGATCGGTGGTCACCGAATTGCCGTTATTTGATTCGAGCATATACAAATTATTGTTGCGCTTTATGAATGTAACGATCCGGCTACGAATTGAATTGCTCCACGCGACGGGGACGACCTGCGTGAATTCCCCTTGAAGGAGAAATTCTTTATTTAGCGCAACCCGCGCAATCGAAATGTGATAATGGGAGTCAATACCTAGTTCGGCGCTTTGGCTCGGCGAAAACACGTGAAATGATTGACCGATATTTTTTGGAGCCAACTTTGACGGGCTCTTTTGGCCGCAACCGGAAAGTAACCCGAGAGCCAAAATTGAGGCTAATGAACAGGTAAACTTGCGCAAAACAAAGCGACGAGTTTTTTTGCGCTGTAGTTTTAAAAATTGTGTTCCAAAAAAACTTCGCGAACGAAGGACCTTACCCATTTGATTTCCCCCTTAGATATTTCGGCTCAAACCCACCCGCTGAACTGCTTTACTGTAAAGCACTTTGTCGGTGGCTTTACTAGAGGTCGTGTAAATTATTTAGTGTATTGGATGAAGATTGCGGTTTTTCTAATACTTCGGTGGCTGATCGAGCGGCCGGCATTGAACAGGCACAGAACCTAAAAGGTTCTCGTCGCTCGGTTTTACAACGCTTGAAACCATGCACGAGCGAATGATAATCCGGGTGTTCTTGCCGCTCAAGCTTTCTGACGAAACCAAATACGAATACAAAACTGTGCCTCGGGTGAGTGAAAAGAGGAGCGACCCATTCATTGAACTCACAAATTTCGGCAGTTTGTTTGCGCTACCGTCATTTTCGGATCGCGTGGGTTCAAGTTGAACCGTGCCTGTCAAATCGATTTCAGCGCAGCGGCCGGTTGTTCCGCATTTGCGGATAGCCCGCAACGTTGAAAGGGTTTTCATTTTAAGCGGAAGTCCCGATTTCAAACTCACCCACTCCGAAGTCATTGGCCACGAATCTCCGACTTTAACCGGTTTATTGGGGAGTGAAACTGGCGGCACAAAAAACAACGTGCCCGGCGGATAATTGCCCGCTCGCAAAACCTTACCTTGATTGGTGAGCATAAGTTCAAGCGTTTCACCTAAATCGGGCATGGCAAAATCAGAAAGGTCGACCAAACCTGTTTTTTTGATTGTTGTTAAGTCATAAGTTGCGGTTTGATTTTGGTTGTCGACTGCAACCGTTTTCGTTTTAACCGTAAAATTAGCGATATCAGTGAGTGTTTTTACAAGTTCATTATCGGAATACGCGTGGGTCGTCGATCGGGAATAATAATTGGTGATGTCGATATGGTTGAGAACCGGTTTGAAAACAATTTGAACCGGTCCGCTTGCTTTTAACCGTTTCGCCGTCGGCCCTTTCGCGACCGCGCCACTCGCCGTAAGTCCGGCCGTGTCGAGTGAACCGTTGGACATCAAATTCGCACAGCCCGAGAGAAATGATAATGAAAGGAAGAGCTCAAGACAAAGAAGGTATCGCATTGTTAATGCCTCCGCACTGTTGAGAATATCGTGATCAGATACAAGAAGCAAAGCTGGACTTACGAAGTCGCGACCGCGTCGTTACAATTAAAGAAATATCATGTGAGGGCTTCTCATGCGGTGGGCATTTTTATCGTTGGCTTTCATTTCGCTATTTTTTTCATCACTTTTTTTAAGTGGCTGCGGTGCGAGCAGCTCGAATGCCGACTCAAGTCGGGGAACGGTGTCGTCGGCGTCATCTTACATCAGCCCGACGGCAGCACTGGCGGAATGCAATAATATTTCAGGTTCAGAAATGGTGTTATCCGGGCAGGTGAGCACTTATTATCAAGCTGGCCAGCTTGTGCCGAGCGATCTGTTATTGAACTTGGCCTCTGTGCCGCCCACAGTTGAATCATCAAACACCGCATACCTTCAATTTGTGCCATATTACGAGCCGACGCCCGGAAACATTTCATACGGTTCCGCGCTTTCAATGGTGTTTATGGATAAACTTACGGGGGCGACATCGAATCAGTATTCTGAAATTTCGCTTGCCAACATTCAATCGGCGCTGAAAGATTTGGCGCTCACGTCGACTATTACGCCGTCTCAGTTTTTTTCTCGCGTTTACGTTTTGCTGGTGGGAGTGGCCCAGCAATATGTCGCGGCTTCGGCTGAACTTTTCGATTCGAGTAAAGGTTCCGGCGCGCTCTCTTCATTAAATTTTTTATTGCCAATATTTTACGCTAATCCCTCTGTGTATCAGGTTTACGAGCCGTCGCCAGACCTTGATCAACTGCATCCCTTTTGGTCGTATTTAAGCAGTGGTTACAGTGACTCCGAATTCGCTTCGATGGACGAACAAATCTGCCAAGCCATGTCGGGCGGCGGTCGCATCCCCGCTTCTGTGGGGGCAATGGATCAAGTCGACATGGTTTCGATGGCGAATAACTTGAAAGGGTTTTTACATACGCCGCTGGGCGCGCGACTCGTACATGTGAATTTTTTCGCGAGGATTTGGACGCAATTCCTGGTCAGCTACTTGCAGCCGACATGGCGGCAAATCATCCATTCAATTCTTGATTTGAATCTTTAGGTGATAGTCGCTTAACGATTTAAATTAGCTTAGCTCGGTTCGATGCCAAGGCGCTTTGCCACGTGAATCGAAACGAAGATGAGCCCTGCGGCGATGGTCATATATCCAATATTCATGCCCGCGGCGCCCCAGTAACGTTCGCACGCCGTGTGCGGAAAAAAGTAGTCAGGTGCCAGCACAAATACGGTCACTGTCGTTGTAATAGCCATTACAAGCAGGCCAATCGCACAGGCAAAATTCCATCGCGCCGACATACCGAGACCCAGCAGCAAAAGAAAATCGGGAAGTGCTACCGCTGGCCCTTCGACGGCGTGCTTAGTAATAACTCCGACAATAATGCCGATGATTCCGATTGCGATGAACGCCCAACTCAACTGTTTTACAAGTGAAGGTTGCGTTTGCCACTTATCTTGGTTCGATTGACTTGTTTTCATGTTTTTCAATTTAAATGGACTCGTGCGGGTTTGTCTAGAGCTGATCGAAAAAATCAAACGGGGCGCTGACGCTTCGGGTTGTCATATTGTCACGCAAAGCTTACACTTCAACCGCGAGGAGGCAAATGGCGCGCGAGATCCCTGGGTATTTGAAGCATTACATGGCTCGGCAAAATTACAAAGCCTATACCGCCATCGATCATGCGAGTTGGCGTTATATCATGCGTGTGTCGCGGGCTTTTTTTAAAGATCACGCTCATCAGAAATACCTTACGGGACTTAAAGAAACCGGAATCACAATTGAGCGGATTCCGCGCATGACCGAAATGGATAAAAAGCTGAAACGTTTCGGTTGGCGCGTGGCCACTGTTACGGGGTTTATACCGCCATCCGTTTTTTTGGAGTTTTTAAGCCTCAATATTCTGCCCATCGCGTGCGACATGCGACGTCTCGAACATTTGGAATACACTCCCGCGCCTGACATTGTGCACGAAGCGGCAGGGCATGCGCCGATTATTTCGGCGCCCAACTATGCCGCCTATTTAAACCGCTTTGGTGAAATCGCGCGTAAGGCTATTTTTGCCAAAGAAGATCTCGATGTTTACGAAGCCATCAAAGAATTGTCTGAAATAAAAGAAAGTGCCGCGGCGACGGCCGACGAAATAGCGGCGGCTGAGCGAAAACTTCAAGAAATGTACAAAACTGTGACCTATACGAGCGAAGCGACGAAACTTGCGCGTTTGGGTTGGTGGTCAATTGAATACGGACTGATAGGCGCGCGCGGCCAATTTAAAATTTACGGCGCCGGTCTATTATCTTCAGTCGGCGAGAGTTACGATTGCTTCTCAGATCGGGTCAAAAAGATTCCGCTCACCATGGACTGCGTCAGCGTGAATTACGACATAACAAAACCGCAGCCGCAGCTGTTTTACGTCGAAAACTTTAAACAACTCGAAGGCGTGATTGATGAGTTGTCATTGGAGCTGGCTTACAAGTTGGGCGGTATCGAGGGGCTCGCGCGGGCGAAGCGGTCGGGGCTAGTCAATACGGTTGAATTGGATTCCGGGCTGCAGATAAGCGGAAAATTAACAGGTGTTTTTTGTGGCGGTAGAACCGGCGCGGATTCGCGGGGGCAAACGAGCGACGTAAAAGAAATAGGTGAGCCGTGGCGCGCGGGAGTTGACATTGCGTTTTCAGAATTTTGTGACGCCTCAGCCGACGAACTCAATGCGCAAATCGAGAAAAGGTACGGGTGCCCGATATATTTGCAGTTCACGGGGCCCGTACAGCTCAGCTATGCGGATAAACAGTTGCTGGGACATTCGGCGAAATATCACGCACAAGGATACGGTACGCCTCTCGGGAGAATTCGGGGCTTGAATAAAACAGCTGCCGAACTAACTAAAAAAGATTTAACGAAGTGCGGGTTTAAGGGTCGGTCGCGCGGTCGGTTGGAATACGAATCGGGTATTGTTGTCGAGGGAGTTTTGAAACGCGTTTTGCGGAAAAGCGGGGGCGGAGCGAACCGACATGTTCGCAATCTCGTCCTTACGTTTTCAGAATGCCGCGTCTACAGGGCGCAAACACAATCCGCATGTGAGCAGGTATTTTTCGCTCCAGAATGGGGGCTGTTCGATCTTGCTTGCGGTGGGGCCGTAACCGGAGTGTTTGGCGGAGCGGCGGATCGTCGCTCTTATTTGCGTGACACGCGTCGTGAGCGGCCGAAAATTCGCGCGCAAAATATAAATTTGACCGATGATAACCGGCCGCTTGTTCCGCTTTACGAGCGCGTTCGTAAACTGCGCGAATCGCTTGTTCGTCAAACGCACGCGCGTACTTTAGCTGAGGCGGAGCAAATTGCTGTCAAATTACAGCATCATTTTTCGAACGACTGGTTGCTGCGGCTCGAACTCATCGAAATTTTGCAGCAGCTCAATGATCTTGAACAGGCGCGAAATCTGAGTTTACGTTTAAAAAATGAATTGCTCGGCCTAGGCGCAAAAAATGCGAATATTGCCACGCTCGTTCGGCGCGGTTTGAAACTCATAGAGAATTAGTTTGTCGTATACAGCCCGACATCGGTCGCCGCGTATTGAGCGGCCGCCATCATTTCATTTAGGCGCGTGGCAGATGAAGTCGCGTCAAGGCTAACGGCCCCAGGTTCACCTTTTATGTAGAGGCTCTGCGCGGACGATTGAATATTAGCCGTGAGCGTTTGCTTTGGAACGGTGGCGGTCAAAGTAAACGGGATTGCGCCAACCGGTACTCCGTTTGAAAAGGGGATAAAATTTGTTTGCGGGTTTTGAATTTCAATGCTCCCGCTGGCAAGGGGTTGGCTTTGTGACGGACCTGTAGCTAAATATTGAACCGAAAATTTTGTCAGTTCAATTTTTTGTTGAGTTGAGTTGCGACGATCGAGTTCGCCTTGAATCGTAACGGTTGCGGTAAGAATTTTTTGATTATTCCTTTTGCCTTTTACGTTCGACGTGTCGTAAGTGAATTGCATAACCGTGTTTGCGCTGAATTGATAGATCCCGTTTTGGTTGGTCAACGTGATTGATTCACCGGGTGATGTGTTCCCGTTCGATGCCGTCGTTTCATTGGGGATCGTCAAAGTTTGGGAAATTCTTTGATGGTTAGTTGTACTTTGTTGATTGAGCGCGAGTACCGGATAGGCGCCATATTGAAACAGTGACGGATCTTTCGACGAGTCGTAATTCAATGAAGCGATCTTGCCGCTTTGATCGGTGGTGAACGAAAACTGCGAAGTCCATTTATTGATTGCTCCGCTGCTGCCACAATTACTGCTGTCAACGCGGTAAGTGACCGACCCGTTTTTGGCCGAAGACACGGGCGTCACTTTCTCACAGCTTGGGAGTATATTTTGTTCGATGGTTTGTTTTTGATTGCCCGACGTTACCGGAAATTTTGTAGTCCCCGTTTCAGCAATGTCTAAATAAATATCGAGATTTTTAAGAGCGATTACGCCGAGGGCATAAGCTCCGAGCACAGCCATGTTTTGGCGATTGGTCGGCGTTAAAATCTGGACGTTGTGGTTTCCGGCAAATCTCATGTCGAGTTTCGGCGGGAGCGATTGACTGCAAGCCGTTAAAAACATGAGCACAGCCACAAAACTAAAATGAACAGTACTTTTGCAATAATTCGATTTCATGTCAAAATGACTCCTGCCGAGACAATGATGCACAATTGGCGTGTACTACAATCCGGTACGGCTTTTTAGCCTACAAACTGTGTGCCACAGTACAAAGTTTATGTGTCCAATTTGCCCGACTTAAAATGGAGGTTAACGGGTGTGGTTGTCAAATTTTTGGACATCGCGTGCCATTATCTGACATAACCATGACAATTAACGGCGTTTATTAGGGCATAAAATGAGAAAAATGGGTTTCAAGGAAAACAAATAATGAATGGTTCAACAGATGTCGTCATCGTGCATCGACGGCGGGATTCGCAGCCGGCTGCGTTTTCGTTTCACAATCCGCAATGGTTCATTTGGGAGACGTGTGTGCGCCGGCTCGCATTTGGCAGCGAAAGTTTCGGGGTTGAAAAAGCCGAAGACGGCGATGAAGTTTACACAGGTCAAAACGCCTTTCGATTTTTGCTTGAAATCGTTTGTGGGTTACATTCGCCAGTACGCGGTGAAACCGAAGTCCACGGCCAATTTCGCCAGTTCTTGAAGTCCATACCGCAAGATTCTTGGTTGAAACCTTTTTTAGACAAAACACATTTGCAAGCACGACGTGTTCGCGATGAATTTTTACGTGATCTCGGCAGCCAATCTTACGGCAGTCTAGCGCGACGAAAATTTCGCGAGTGTGACGGTGTGGATATAGTTGGTGGCGGACAGTTGGTCCGAGATGTACTCCCTTGGCTTTTGAAAATGGGCCATCCCGTACGAATCTGGGTGCGATCACCGGAAAAGATGGCATGGACAGCCGAACGTTATTCGCCGGTTTTACTCGAGAAGCTCACAATTTGCGCCCTGGCCGACTTTGAACGTAAAAATGGAGGCGAGAGCGGTTTAGCTGATGAGCGGCGAGGTTTGATGATTGCGGCACCTATTGAAGCAAAAGACCTCAAACCGTGGGCCGAAAAGGCTCAATGTATCTTAGATTTTCGTGCCGATTCAGCGACAGATCGAATTGCCGATTTGATATCAAAAGCGGCGGTGAATCGCGCACATATTCTCACTTTGAACGATATTTTTTCTGAAATTGAAGCCACTCGCGGTCGTGTCGACCAGCAAACGCAGCGCGCGCTCGAACACATCGGCGCCTTGGCACTCGATCATAACAAAAGATATAAATGAATTCAGTTTTGCGAATAGCATCTCGAAAAAGCGATTTGGCGCGATTGCAAGCCTACGAGGTGGGGCGTGCGATTTTGCGTGCTCATCCGGAAGTGCGGATAGAATATCGTTTTTCAAGTTCGCTTGGCGACGCGAATTTAAATGACCCTTTGTGGAAAATGCCAGAAAAAGGCGTTTTCACAGCTGACTTGTCGGAAAAACTCGCGCTCGGGGAGTGTGACCTCGTCGTGCATTCTTGGATGGATCTACCGACGGAAGTGAATCCTCGTACCGAAATTGTTGCAACACGACCGCGGGCTGATGTGCGTGACGTCGTATTAGTGAAACGCGATCACCTCATGAGACACAGTGACGCCAAACTGCGAGCAAGCGGACCGCGCGGGGCAGTCGAGCCGCGTCCGTTTCAAGTGTTTTCGTCATCGCCTCGGCGTGAATATAATATTCGCGATTTTTTGCAATGGTCGTTGCCAACGCGGCAACAAATTATTTTTTCGCCGGTTCGGGGCAATGTGGCCACGCGTGCGCAAAAATATTGTGAAAATCAAAAAGTTTCGGCTTGGGTTGTCGCCAAAGCGGCGCTCGATCGTCTTTTGTCTTCGCAAGACGTTGCAAATGCTTCGCCAGCCGAGTTTGCGACTTCGCGGGCAATTTTAAGGAAGGCATTATCGATATCGAAGTTTCAGGTTTTGCCGGTTTCACAAGCTCCTACTGCTCCAGCGCAAGGGGCGCTTGCCGTTGAAATAGCGCGCGACCGTGAGGATATGCGTTCGCTGTTGCAGGCGATCAATGATCAAGCGACATGGTTTGATGTTTGTGCCGAGCGCGAAATATTTCAGCGCTACGGCGGGGGCTGCCATCAAAAAATTGGCATTACGTATGAGACGCGACCTTACGGGCAAATTCAAAATGGCCGGGGCCAAGGCGTTGATCAGAAATCGTTTTGGTTTACCCGGCTGGTTCAAGACCGCTCGCAATTTCAAATTCCAAAAACAACTAGAGAGCATATTTATCCGCTTGAAACGGGAGCAAATAATTTCGTTTCAGGGCGTCGTCTGATTCAATTTGATAGATCCGAGCTAAAGGATCGCGATTTATTTGTCGCGCGAGCGGATGCGTGGCCTGAAAATTTTGGCGAAGGTTTTTTAGATAGCGACTGCATTGCCTGGGCGAGCGGAATTAAAACGTGGCGCAAACTGGCGGCGCGGGGCATTTGGGTCTCAGGCTGCCAAGACGGCCGCGGCGAGACGGAACCAATGGCTCTTGAACACATACTTGGCCGTTTACCTCAATTTACGAAGTTAACTCATCGTGAGGGCGACACTGGGTCAAGCGAGCGCGAAGGTATGCCGATCGTCGCAACCTACGAGTTAGTTGATGCGCCTGAATCGGACCTGCCGGATTTAACCGGTAAAACCCATTTCTACTGGAGCAGTTTTTCGCAGTTTGAGCGGGCCGATCGTCATTTTCACGACGTACTTCAAAAAGGCTACCATTCTTGCGGCCCTGGGAGCACCTACGAGCGTCTTCGCAACGTGACGTCGCGAGTTTCTGTTTACCTTTCGCACGAATCGTGGCTACAAGATGTTTTATGAACGAATTCGAAATGAACTCCCACGATTTGTTTGAACGGGCCAAAAGGGTTTCACCCGGTGGTGTGCATAGTCCGGTGCGATCTTTTCGTTCCGTGGGTGGTGACCCGATTTTTTTTAAAACTGCGCAAGGCGCTTATCTGACTTCTGTCGAAAATAAACGGTACATTGATTTTTGCCAGAGTTTCGGTCCGAACATTTTGGGCCACCGCGATCCGGATGTCGAAAGCGTCGTGCGAACGGCTGTGGCTGAAGCGTGGACATTCGGCGCGTGTGAACCCTATTCGCTTGAGCTTGCCGAGTGGATCACCTCCCGGTTGCCGTTTGTTGAATCGATCCGTTTTGTTTGTTCCGGAACCGAAGCCGTGATGAGCGCACTTCGTGTGGCCCGGGCGGCGACAAAGCGTGATCTTGTTTTGAAATTCGATGGTTGCTATCACGGTCACGCCGATTCGCTTCTTGTCCGCGCGGGCAGTGGACTTGCCGGCAGCTCGGCATCGGACAGTGGCGGAGTTTCTTCGCAAGTTGCCAGTACAACCGTTGTGTGCCGGCTCGACGATGAACGTGAATTTTCGAAGGCTGTGGCAAATTTCGGTCACGAACTTGCGGCGGTGATCATCGAACCTCTGCCGGCTAATTTTGGTTTGCTCCCGCAGAGAAGAGAGTGGATTGAACATGTGGTTAGGCGGGCGCGCTCTTGTGGGGCGCTTGTTATTTTCGACGAAGTCATTTCCGGTTTTCGCGTTGGGCTGGGTGGCATGGCTGAACAGCTCGGAATAAAACCGGATCTCGTAACCTACGGTAAGATTATCGGCGGAGGGTTTCCGGTTGGCGCCTATGCGGGCCGGCGTGACCTTATGGAGCTTGTGGCCCCTACGGGTCCGGTTTATCAAGCTGGAACGCTCGCGGCTAATCCGATCGGCATGCGCGCGGGGCTTGCGACATTAAAGAAAATTGAAATTCACCATGTTTATACTGAACTCGAAAGCCGAGCGAAATATTTCGGCGATTGGGTCTCAGCCGAACTTAATGCGCGCGATTTGCCGGTGCGATTGGTACGGCGTGCGAGCTTGTTTTGGTTGCATCCGATTCCTGAAAATCTTGGCAGCGAAACGACGCCAGAAGCGGCAGGTGAGCGGATGATTAGAAGACCGGACCAAATGCATCCCGAAGCACGCGAGTGGTATTCGCGATTTTTTCGCCATGCGCTTAATGCCGGTGTATATTTGCCGCCCAGCCCCTATGAAGTGTGTTTTATTTCGTTAGCCCATACACCTGAAATTTTGCAAGCAGCCGGCGAAATTTTGGTTGCGGCCGCAGAAAAGGCGGTCAAGTGAACTGGCGCCTTTTTCTTGCTACGTTTTTACACGCGTTTATTTTCGTTTTGATTTTGTGGTGGATGATTTTTGCGGTTTCGCTTATCGATCGGTATGAACCGTCGAGCACCATGGTACAGCATCGCAACATGCTCATGTGGGAGGGCGGCACGCTGCTCTTTCTAGTTCTCGTCACGGGCGGCATCACGGTCTATCTTCTTTTGCGTGAAAAGCGGCAAATGCAAAAGCTTGAAGAGTTTGTGGCCGGCTTTACTCACGATTTAAAAACGGCATTGGCGCGCGTGCGGCTTCAAACCGAAAGTTTGCGCGCCGATAACCGCGATTCTTCGCTTAATGAATTGTTCAACCGTCTTATCACAGATACTTCGCGACTTGAAACACAAGTGCAGAATTCGCTTTTTATTGGCGCACACTCCCGACCCCGCCCGTCTACCGGTTCATCTTTGCATCCCGAAGCGCGATCGCTTCTTTCGCTTGTTGACCTTTTGCAAGATTCCTGGCCACAAATTGAAATAGTTGCGGATATGAACGGCAGCTCCGATGCTGTTCTCAATGTGGACGGGCGAGCGATGGAGTCGGTGCTGAGCAACCTGATTCACAATTCGATTATTCACGGGCAAGCCACTCGCGTCACGATTCAGGCTAAAAGTATGATTACGAGCTCAAAGGGCGGTGCCGTTGCGAACGGAGTGCGATTGCGCGTATTTGATAACGGTCATGGGTTTCATGGCGACGTCAAACGGTTGGGTGAAATGTTTTTTCGCCATAACCCTTCGAGCGGGAGTGGTTTGGGGCTGTTTACGGTAAAAAGCTATGTTGAGCGCATGCAGGGTTCGGTCAAATTCGAAACGTTGCACGATGGATTTTGCATAGAGATCGTTCTGCCGGGAATAATGAAAACATGAAAAATTCGGCGGTAACAAGTTCGCGGGTATTTTTGCTTGAAGACGATCAAAGTCTTGGCGTCACTTTGACTGAACGTTTGCACAAAGAAGGCTTCGATGTGAAATGGGCGCGGTCCATTGGCGAAATAAATAAACAAGAGTTAGCAAATACTTTTGATCTTTTAATTTTAGATGTGGGTTTACCCGACGGCAGCGGTTTTGAAGTAGGTAAAGAAATTCGCTCCACCAGCGATGTGCCGATCATATTTTTAACGGCGCAAAGTTCGGCCGAAGACCGGCTACGCGGTTACGAAATTGGCGCAGAAGAATTTATTCCAAAACCGTTTCATTTGAGAGAACTATTTTTGCGCGTGCGGCACGTTCTTCGTAATCATCCCCGAAGTCAAAAATTGACCCTGGCCGATGTGACCGTCGACTTCGCGTCTTTATCGGTCGAGCGTTCAAACGGCGACGGAGACCTTACAAAAGAAAAACTCAACGCCAAAGAGGCCCGCGTATTGCGGCTTTTGATAGAGCGCTCCCCGAGTGTTGTCAGTCGAGACGAACTTCTTGATCGTGTTTGGGGGGTGAACGAATACCCATCGAATCGAACTGTTGATAATGTGATCGTTCGTTTACGACAGCTTTTAGGGCCCATTGCAGGCCAGAAAATTGTTTCGGTTCGCGGGATAGGTTATCAGTGGGTGCAATCGTGACGACCAACGAGCATGCCCGCGTTGGCAATATAAAATTTCAAAATGCGTGCGCGAAGAAAGCACAAAACGTGCCGCCGATCTGGTTTATGCGACAGGCGGGCCGCTACCACCGGCACTATCAGAAATTGCGCGAACGCTATACGTTTATGCAACTTTGTAAAGAACCTGAACTTGCGGCAGAAGTTGCGCTTGGGCCTGTTCGCGATTTCGATTTTGATGTTGCCATCTTGTTTAGCGATCTTTTATTTCCGCTTGAAGCTCTGGGGATGAAACTCGCATACAACCCCGCGCCACAATTTGAAAGCCCCCTCGACGCAAAAATGTTTAAGCGATTGCGCGGCGTGGATGAAGCCGCCAAACATCTGGAGTTTCAAAAGCGGGCAATGCAGCTGACGCGCGAAACGCTACCTAATGAGAAAAGTTTAATTGGTTTTGTTGGCGGCCCGTGGACATTGTTCAACTATGCGACAGGCGCGAACATCGCCGACAGGGGATTATTTATAAAATTCTCCTTAGTGATGCTGGAGCTTCTCAAACGAAATATCGCGCTTCAATTAGAAGGTGGCGCCGAAATTGTGATGATTTTCGATACGTCGGCGGGTGAACTTGATCCCGTGTTGTTTGATGAGTTGGTTTGTCCGGGAATTCAGGAGCTGGCCGGTATGTTTCCACATCGTCTCGGGTACTATTCGAAGCAAACTCAAATGCATCATATCTCGAAGTTTTTTATCGAAACGAATCTCGCGGGAATTGGTCTCGATCATCACTGGGATTTGAGTGCAGCGCTCAGAGATAAACATGCCGGATTTATTCAAGGTAACTTCAACCAGTCCTTAATGCTGCTTGAGCCGAGTGAATTTGAAAAGCAGCTGCAGAAGTGGCTTGCCCCCCTATGCGAAATGCGCGCTGAAGACCGCGCCGGTTGGGTTTGCGGTTTGGGGCACGGGGTGTTGCCGAAAACTCCCGAAGAAAATGTGCGTCGATTTGTACAAAAAGTGCGTGAGGCATTTTCAAAATGAAAAAAGTTTGCATTATCGGCGGCGGTTTTAGCGGGCTGAGCCTGGCCTACTATCTGTCGCGTGCTGGCGTAAAAGTTGAACTATTTGAAAAGTCGGATCGACTCGGTGGTCTAATTTCGACCTTATCTTTGGGATGGGGGAAGGTTGAAACTGCGGCCAGCGGTTTAATCGGATCACCACTTGTTGACGATCTGATTCATGAGCTAGATCTTGAATATGCGGATCGGCCTAACCAATCTACCCGCGCCCGTTACGTCTTTCGCGAGCGCCCACGTAAGTGGCCTTTGCGTGTGGGCGAAACGTTGCGGCTGACGCAGGGCCTATCTAAAATCGGTTTGCACCGGGCATTAAACGGTGTTCGCAATGCCGGCAATGAAACAAGCGGGGCTAAACCCCTTGGCATAACGGCCAAAGAATGGGTGAGTCGACAATTCGGAGCGAGTGCATTCGATTATCTCATCGGTCCGGCTCTGCAAGGAGTGCTCGGAACCGACGACGTGGCCGCTGACACATTACTTGACTACGTTCGGGGCATGCGAAAAAAGGGCCGGAGTAAGGGTCAAAACGACGGGTTTAAAAATGGCGACAATCAAAAACGCTACCCCCGCGGAACAGTTTCGCCAAAACAGGGTATGGGTGATCTTATATTAGCCTTATCGAAGAAGGTCGAAGAATTGGGTTGCATTACACATTTGAACACGGCGGCTGAATGGCGCGATGACATCACGACCGTGATTGCGGCGCCGGCCTACGTCGCCGCTGGAATGGTTTCTGAACGCTTGCCGGAGTTGGCGCACGAGCTTGCCAAAATTCAATATTTGCCGCTGACAACCGCGACCGTGGCTTTTTCACAAAATGACAGGCACGACGAGATAACAAATGGATTTGGTTGCCTGTTCCCGAAGAGCGAGAAATTTAACGCTTTGGGGGTGTTGTTTTCGAGTTCCATTTTTGACCGTCCACATGACGGCGAGATCGAGACGTGGTTGTTCGGCGGCCCGCAAGCTTCAGATGAAATCATTATAAATAAAATCTGTATCGACCGCGCACGGTTATTGCGTCGAATAGCTGGCGGCAATGAAGTGCATCGAAAGTTGCTTAAGAATTTTAAAATTACCCACTGGTCGCGCGCCTTACCGCATTACGATTTATCAACCAGCGAGGTGTTGCGTAAAGTGCCGCGGATTTTGGCCGATTCACGCAATGCCCGGCGGGGCCATGGTGCCGGGCTGTATCTTACCGGAAATTATCTGGGTGAGATAGGATTGGGGCGAATTCTTGCGCGTAATTTTGAACTCGCGCGGCAGATTGCGAGTGATATTTGAAAAATAACGCACTTCTCGTGATGAATCTTGGCAGTCCGAAGTCAACTTCTGTTGGTGATGTCGGCGCGTATTTACGTGAATTTCTGATGGATCCGTACGTGATTGACTTGCCGTGGTTGTTTCGATGGTTTCTGGTGAATGTCGTAATTGTACCGTTTCGCTCGCCAAAGTCGGCTCAGTTGTACAATAAGATTTGGCGCGAAAAGACAGGCTCGCCGCTTTTACACATATCAAAAAAGTTTGTCGAAAAATTGCAAGATCAATTTGTGTCTTCCGAAGACATCAAACAAGTGAAGTTGGCGATGCGTTACGGTGAGCCCGATCTTCGCGCGACGCTGAACCGAATGCTGATTGAACTGTCGAGCATTGATAAGCTCTATGTTTTGCCCATGTACCCGCAGTACGCGGAGTCTTCGACGAAAAGCGCTCTCGTTAGAGTACGACAAATTTTGCGGGAGCTTCAGTTTGGTGGCGAAATAGTTGAGTGCCGCGGTTTCTTTAGGCATCCCGGGTTTATTGAGTGCGTAACGAAGAAAATTGTAAGTGAAATTGAGACTTTTCAACCCGATCATTTACTCCTCAGTTATCATGGTCTGCCCATTCGACAGGTTGGCAGTTATCGGGATGAATGTCTTGCGACGACGGCGGCGATTTCGGAGGAGCTGGATAAGCGCGGCGCGTGGCCAAAAGAGAAGGTCTCAACTGGGTTTCAATCGCGACTCAACGAGCGCTGGATTCAACCTTTTTCAGACCACTTTTACCGAACTTTACCGGCGCAAGGAGTGCGAAAATTGTTGGTGGCTTGCCCTTCTTTTGTCGCCGATTGTTTAGAAACACTTGAAGAAGTGGCGATTCGCGGTCGCGATGAATTTTGTGCGCACGGGGGCGGAGATTTGCGGCTGGTACCTTGCTTGAATGACTTTGACGAGTGGGTGAACGCGGTCGCTGACATTGTGCGGGATCAAAATTATTGGCAAGTTTATCAACTTTGATAAGGCACGAATGTGAAACGATTGAGACAAAAGCATTTTCGGCGGTATTTGCTGACCCGAGAAGAATTGCGTTCGGCCGCACATATTTCCGAGTTGCATCCTCGAATCACGCAATTATACCGACAGTGGCGAATGGGGCAATTGGGCGACGTTGAAGTCGTGAGTGAGTATATCTTGAATTTTTTGCGCGTCTTTCGCCCGCGCGATTATTTAGGCGGGCCGCATAATCGGAATTTATTTGGACCGGAACTGCGGCAGCAAGTGTTCTTGCATGACGAAGGCGATTCTCTAAACGAGCTTATGGGTGTGCCCATTTTCGCAAAATATTCTCTGCGATCTGTACCGCTTGCCGTCAATCGCGCAATAGTGGGGTGGGCTCAGAAGCGCTATTCCTTGCGCTTGCTAGATTATATCCCCTCCGCTGAGAAACTTCTTAAGTGGCAGGCTTCGGGTGAACGCATTGTTACTTGTTTATTCAAACCTACCGAATTGACGGACTGGGTAAGCGACTCACGCGATCCGTTAGGATTTGTTTTGCACGATCTGATTCACGCGGATCATTTTTTTCGCGATCCCGCTCTATGTGCGAGCCAAGTTGAGTTTTATCGTGAAGTTAGTGAGAAAATGGAGCGGGGTGCGTATTTACGAATTTTGAGCGATGCGGGTCGCCGTGCGGAATTTGAGTACATCGTGAGCGACATGAATTCTCATCCTG
>JAJYHS010000267.1 GCA_021784635.1 bacterium | reverse complement strand
AAGGGGCGGAACACAAATCGTCAAAATCAACAGCATAGCCTTGAAGTCTCGCGTTGTTTTCAATCGTCGTGAAAAATCTCTCCCGCGAATCGTCGTCCTGAAACTTCAGTCCAATTTTGCAGGCATTTAAAGCCGCATCATGAAATTCCGTCGGAGTTAGGTCGAAAGCTTGCAGATTCTCATAGACTTGCATTGTCCCGTCGAGGTCCGAGGACGAATTATCAAGCAAAGTCTTATCAAGCGCGTTTAGATAAGCACCACGCACATCCGCATCGCTATGAATCGTTGCCTTGCCAAACTGACTGAAAAACGCAACCTTGGCCGGCCCCTGAACGGACGCGTTTTCGTTAAATGTATCAATTAATTCTTGATCGCTCAGGTTTCGCTCGGCTAACAGTTTTGCCGCGTAAATTTGCACGTTATTTTGCGGTATACGAAGGGCTCTCATGATTTCTTCGTTCGACGCCTGGGCGACCGAAAAACCATTTGCTTCCGCATCATAAGCGTAGTTAAGCGCCCGCCACAAAATAGTTTCTAGCGGATGCTGCCCGTCGATCCTATAATTTGAACCCAGATCTTTCACGCCACAGGCCTTAGGAGCAATTAAACAGTTCGTAACGCTATTAATGAGTACTCCGGACGCTTTAACATATTGCTGAATATCATTGTAATTATCCTCGCCGAATAGCGACGAAAAATCTTCACCTTTACCAAGAATTCCAAGAAAATTAACCACATCCGGGCGCGTGGCAAGCGACGCCAACACGGGATGGTCTAGAAGCTCGGCCACATATGTATTTTGATCGGCAACCGCGCGCGCGACCGATGTTGATATTCCACTACCGCCTTTTGCTTGGCTTTCAATCGGCGCATTTTTTGTAACTGCCGGCTGAACATTGTTTTTTACTAAATATTTTTTATTTGAATCATGGCGCGGCGCTAACGGCGCACCTGTATTTCTAACTGTTTCTCTTGCTTGAGCCGATCTTTTAATAATTTGCCAACTTGAAGCTCCCACCCAAAGGCTCAGCCCTGTGATTACGATTAATAATGTAATTTCAATCAGCGTCAGGTTTTTCATCTTCAATCTCAATTCGCGCCCGCAAGAGGCTGAAACCGGTCGGCCGGAGCCCAAAGAGTACTTGCGCCCGATTGCCCGACAATAATTTTCAACCACTTTGCTCCGGTCGATATATTTACAGTCGATTTCAACACCGTCACAATTTGACCCGGCGAGAGGGAGACATACGAAGCCGTCGCAAGCGCGCTTGGCAAAGTTTTAGGAGTCACCTCACCTTTGCCGATAACAAACGCAAGGTAGCTTTTTTTATTAGATGCCGTCGGCGGGAGCCTTTTAAGATCCGCCATTGGAACGAAAAAGTACGGACCCTTACACGCGTCGGCAAGGGCCGGAGGTTTGAAGAATGGTTGAAAAAAATTAGCCGCTGCGTACACGACCGTCCCGGTATGATCGATCATTTTGTACCACAGCCGTCCGTACCTATCGGTTGCTGTCGAGACGAGCGCAAATGTCGGAGACTTTCGGTGCGCATTTCGGTGTGCAATATAGAGGACATTATTGTGATCGTAGCGCCTTGGTATGCGCGGAGAATTTCGTACGCGGACAGCCCCAATTCCTTTTTTGAGTTTGAGCATTGCCACTGTACCCAGATGAGCGAACGACACGTATTTGGGTAATTCAATTACTCCCCAACCTTGTCGATCCGAGCCCGGCAATGTCGAAACAACTCGGACTCGCTCCCGTCCGAAGCCCGCGCTTGTGAGATATCCACAAGCGTATTTTGGTTTCGCGAGTGGGCCATAATAAATTGTGCTTCGGCCCCGGCGCAAAAAGTGGTTCGGAACGATCAGAGTTCGGCTGGGCATTGTCCATGTGCCATATGGGGTACTTGATGATTCTAATATTTTATCAAGAGCCGAATGGCGCTCCGGCACCATCTGGCGAGAAAATGCCGCTCTGAAATTTGCAACAATCTCGTTAAGAGCGTCGCGCTCAACTGAGCCCTCAGGCAAATATTTGTGCCATATACTTGAATCGTTGCGAACAATCGACATCAAGTCGTCATAAAATTGCGCATTTGGCCTGCTTACATCGCAAAGCGGTTGGCCGTTGTATGTATAGCTCCAATCCGTGACGGCAAGACTCGCCCAAATCGCCGGTTTTGAATATCCCTCTGAAAAACGATAAGGAAAAGGATTAGTAGGTCGAATACAGGAGAATTCTGGCGACATGAGTTTATCACGTAACTCCTGGTAGCCGGACCAAATATAGTCAATACCCGCATCAATCGAACGATAAACATTCAAAAGAATGGTTGGGTCCATCGCGCCGGGGTGAAATCGCGCGTTCATTTGCATAATGCCGATATCACCGCTTTTCGCATATATCATTTGTTCAACATTGGGCGCGGCTTTGACATAGCGACAGTCTGGAATAAGCGGCCTCAATGGATTGCGGTAAATTGGCGCTAAAACCGCACGAGTTTCGGGTCCGAACTCGCGTCGACCTCCGAAACCAGCGAGCGAATTCGAAATTTGGCTGCAGTTTTGACCATCTGCTTGGCGAAAGTGTATACCGCGGCTTTCGTGTTGAACAATGGCAAGCGCCAGAACCAGAAAAGTATAATAAGAGTAATTTCTATTTGACCCGGCTTTATATCCCCAAAGTGGCTGGTAATGAATTTTTGCATCAGCTTGGCGAATGATATGCCGAAAAATAAGTTCGAAATAATTTTGCAGGGGGCCGTCGTCAAATAGAGGGCCTATAGCCTTTACATCGGGAGTGAACGTCAAATAATTGAAGACGTTCGGATCAACAGATATAGGAGCGAGCCTGAGTGTAAACCCTTTAGACATCGAGGGAGTATTTACGTATGCCACCGCGTTATTGCATAACGCAAAATTTGTCAGTGTAAACGCAGCCAAAATGACTGTTTTTGTCACCCAGCTTTGTCGCAAACGGCTTATTTTTTCGCTGAACTTAAAAACGCCCATTGACTTCAAGGTTATCTGCAAATACGACTCCGTTTATAGTTCATAAGATCTCGTAATTTCAGAGATAAAAAAGGAGCGCCATGGGCGATTTTAGTATTTGGCATCTAATCATCATCGCGGGGATCGCTTTGTTACTTTTCGGCCCCAGCCGTTTACCAAAACTAGGTAAATCTCTTGGTGAAGCTATCCGTGACTTCAAAAAAGGTCTCAATGGTGACGAGATCGATGTCACAAGTACTTCGCAGCGCGACCAAATCCAAGCGCCTGATCAACAAACTGTTGGTAGAGAACGACAAGCCAACTCTCAGCCGCAGACCGAACAAGATAAGCACAAAGTTTAAATCGTGCGAACAGCATCGGCGATTGAGTGAGCATCAAGCCGATGTTTACGATAAAGGTCGGCGGCTTTGTACGCACTTTGACCAAATTCGCCGGTTACACCCAAAGAGCGAACACTAAGATTCTGCCCTTCACAAAGTAACTTTTGAATTAAAATGCCCCCCATACCACAGATCAACTGATGGTCTTCAACTGTGATCAGACTCCCGCCCGTGTTTCGCAGACAGGCACGAAGAGTTGAAAGGTCAGGGTTGTTGATGCAAGACGGATTGACGACGCATACACCGATCTTTTCTTTCTCAAGCTCGTAGGCAGCCTCAAGCGCTTGATGAAGTAGCGGCCCCGCCGCAACAATTGTCGCCTTGCCCGAACACTTATCGGTATTGTCGAAAACGACTTGCGCGTGCCCGAGTTTGTACGGGTACTCAGCAGGTAAATAACTGCGCGGAAAGTTCTCTCGGCCCAAGAAAAAAATCTGACTTCGTGGCACCCGGCCAGCTTTGCGGTCTTCAGCGAATTTCAGTATCGCTTGTTCAACAAGAGCTTCGGCTTCAGAACTTGAAGTCAAACTGTAAACATCGCTCATCGGAATAGCCGATGTCATTGCAAAATAGGTAAGCGCCTGATGAGAGGCTCCGTCCGCCGCATCTTGAAAACCCGTGTGTGAAAAAAAGGCGATCATCGGTGCTTCAGATAACGATGCCATAATGAGCGGCAACGCGCCTTTGGTCACTCCAAACTGCGCAAACGTATCGACTACAGGAATATACCCTTCTTTTGAAAGTCCTGCGGCCATGCTGATCATATTCGATTCAGCTACGCCGACATCTTGTGAAGAATTGCGAAATTCTTTTTGAAAAGAGGCCAGCCCGGTTGAACCGGGCAGATCGGCGGAGATAGAAATAAGTGGCAAACCCGCCTTTTTTATTTTTATCAGCGCTCGCCCAACACCCGCCTGCACTTTTTCAGTTATGGCTATTGCTTCTGCGGTTGCGGTTGTTGCGGCGCCCGCCGCTGACGCCTTTTTAGCTTTTGATTGCTCAACAAGTTTGTCGCACCAATCGTAAAATTCTTTTGGAACTGACCCCGCCTCGTCCGCTTCTTTTTTGTACTGATAAATTTCGTCAATGAACGCCTTTAGTTCTTCGGGGTTTGAAAGCGGAAAACCGTGCCCACCAGACGCGGACTTTTCTGTTTTCACCGTGCCATAACCTTTTATGGTGTGCGCATGAACAGCAACGGGCGTTCTCGGATTTTGGCGCGCTTGTGCAATCGCCGTTTCGATGACATCCATACATTTTTGCAGATCGTGGCCGTTTTCAATTTCAATTACCCTCCAGCCCAATACGCTTAAGGATGCAAATGATGGCTGCATAGAAAACGCGTCTTGATCGATCCGACCCGAAAGTTTGGTATTGTTGTCGCTGATAATGAGAACGTAAGGATTCATTTTGTCATGA
>JAJYHS010000137.1 GCA_021784635.1 bacterium | reverse complement strand
ATCTAAGCCAACTTTTTACGATCCGAAACTAAACTCTCGACGACTGCGGGATCGGCCAGTGTGCTGACGTCGCCGCTTACAACGGAGCCATCGCCACAATCCACTTGAAATTTTGACAACTGTTCATTTAGTCGACAACCCACTATTTTCAAAAACACGTGTTCAATCGTAAATGATGGCGATTTTTTTAAAACAATTGTTCGCCTGACAGTCGTCTGCATCTCGCTCAACACATTTTTGCGCGCGAACTCAAATCTGCACATAGCTGACGTGGCCCGCTCGTTGCACAGCCATCAATTCCCACCGGCGATTCGGCCGGTCCAACAAAAAATAAAAGGAGGGATTTGATGACAAAAAAATTCGAAGGGACGAGCTTAACAATAATCGCGGCGCTCGCGTCATTAGTGTTATTTGCGGCGCCCGAAGCGAGAGCACGAAGTACCGCACGAAGACATGAGGCAATCAAGAGCGTAAACGTATCAAGTGCGAACATGCGCTCACAATGCCGCAATTACAAACCTATTGTCATTGCCGTAATTGATACGGGGATCGACCCCGACCACCCACGATTTAACGATCACATTTGGACAAATCCTGGTGAAACCGGTCTCGATGCCTGGGGGCGCAATAAAGCCACAAACCAAATCGACGACGACAATAACGGCTTTGTCGACGACGTCCACGGCTGGAATTTCACCGATAACTCCAACAATCTCATGGATCATTTCGGTCACGGCACGCACGTATCGGGTCTCATTGTGGGTCCGGTTCGCGACAACGGCGCGACTTTCGTGTCCCGAGAACTGGCCAGCACTGAAACGCCAGAACAAAGGTGTCATCCGATAAAGTTGATGATTTTGAAATACTTTGAGCGCGGCATGCTGCCCGATCAAACGATCGCGGCTGAAACTGCCGCAATTCACTACGCGATTAAAATGCACGCGCAAGTTATTAATTTTTCAAGTGGTGGAGCTGACCCGAACGCGAAAGAGCGGGCCGCAATTGAAGAGGCCAACCGCAAACATATTTTATTTGTAGCCGCCGCAGGCAACGACCATGAAAATGACGACCACGATGGTTTTTACCCGGCGTCGTATAAATTACCGAATATATTATCAGTGGCAGCGGTTAATTCGCGAGGCAATCATCTCATGTTTTTTAGCAATTATGGCCGCCGCACAGTGGACATCGCTGCTCCTGGAGAAAATATCGTTTCAACTTTACCCGGCGGATTAAAAGGGGCTATGAGCGGAACTTCGCAAGCGACGGCAGTTGTGACTTCTGTAATCGCCCGTTTCTTACAATTTCACCCCAACGTGTCGTCACCTGCCGAAATTATCCAACACATCGAACAAACTGCGACTGTTGTCGCCAATTTTCGCAACCGTCTTGTTTCAGGTGGCCGCTTAAACCCAGCCGTTGCTCTTTTTCGATTAACCCGAAGGCACTAATCGTGCGGCAAGACAAAATACATAATCACGTACGCGAGAACCATTAACCCGCCTGTGCCGAACAGTAAAAATAAAAATCCCGCACGTGTGAGGCCAACGTCGAGATCAAAGCGACGGGCAAAACGCGAAGCCACTCCTAAAATGCGCGACTCATAAGCTTGATCGAGTCGATCGTCGCGCGGCAGACTTAACGCTAGAATTAAATATACTCCGATGCCGATACCGGCGAGAAGAACGCTTAAAGTCCACGCGATCCGCACAAGTGTCACATTGACTCGAAATCGTTGCGCGAGCCCATTACACACACCGGCAATTATTCCATTCGCGCTGCGTGCCCAAATTTGCATCCTTTGGTTTTACCATTGACTCCTTACCGTTTTCAAATTCATATTCCGCCTGCGATTTCTAATAATTTCACGTAATAGCCAGGGGATATAATGGACAAAGAGAATACGCGGTTTGTGATCGTACTGACATTTGTGGCTACGTTAGGCGGTTTATTGTTCGGTTATGACACGGCCGTGATCTCCGGCGCTGTAGGGGCCATCGATCATTACTTTATTTTTCCACAGCATCTATCGGGAATTGCGGCTAGCAGTCTCTCAGGCTGGACCATCTCAAGTGCGCTGCTTGGTTGCATATTGGGCGCTGCGATTGCCGGCATTATTTCAAATCGATTTGGGCGCAAGCGCGCGTTGATGGTGGCCGCTTTGATGTTTCTTTTGGGATCAATCGGCTCCGCAATGCCTGAACTCGGGCTTGGTGTCATTGGGCAAATGGGCCCGGCCGCGCTTACACCTTTTATTATTTATCGAATTATCGGCGGCATGGGAGTGGGCATTGCCTCGATGGTTTCGCCTCTTTACATCGCTGAAATTGCTCCGAGCGAAATTCGCGGGCGCCTTGTATCATTTAACCAATTAGCCATCGTCATCGGTATTTTACTCGTTTACTTCGTTAACTGGTTTATTCAGTCGTTAGGCACGCACGCGTGGTACCTCTCAACAGCATGGCGCCTAATGCTGGCTTCAGAATCAGTGCCAGCGCTTTTGTTTTTTGTATTACTGTTTTTTGTACCGGATACACCGCGCTGGTTTGTGATGCGTGGTCGTACCGATGACGCGTTGAAACAGCTTACGCGCGCAAATGGCGAAACTAAAGCTCGCACTATTTTAGCCGACATTCAACGCACGCTTAAGGTCCACAACGAACCGCTTTTAACTTTTGGTATTGCGGTCATTTTGATCGGTACTGTACTTTCTGCGTTTCAACAGTTCGTTGGCATCAACGCCGTTTTGTACTACGCACCGCTGATGTTCAAAAACATGGGGGCCTCGACAAATTCCGCCTTCTTGCAAACCGTGGTTGTGGGTGCCGCAAACCTCGTTTTCACATTTGTGGCGATCGCGACAGTTGATCGTATAGGGCGCAAACCACTCTTATTGATTGGCTCGGTCGTAATGGCACTTTCGATGTTTGCATTAGGGGGCTTGTTCGATACACACGCCGTCGGGCTATGGGCTCTTGTCGCGGTTGTAGCGTATATTGCGGGCTTCGCGCTTTCTTGGGGGCCTGTGGTTTGGGTTCTTCTTTCTGAAATGTTCCCCAATTCAATCAAAGGTAAAGCCATGGCCATCGCAGTGGCGGCACAATGCCTCGCAAACCTTTTTGTCTCATGGTCGTTTAAGGTAATGGATGACAGCAGTTGGTTGAACGCACATTTCAATCACGGATTTGCGTACTGGGTTTATGGAGCGATGGGTGTTTTATCGGCGCTGTTTGTTCTCCGCTTCGTGCCCGAAACCAAGGGCCGCACGCTCGAATCGATTCAAGAACTGTGGACAAGACCGGATACCGGTAAAACTCTGAGCGTGAGTAGCGAAACGGTCTGAAAAAGATTCAACCGCTTTATCACAACTTGCCAATTGAATATTGAGCCATGTAGTCCTCAACACCAACACGAGGAGGGATCTCTCAATGAAAAAACTATTTGTCGCTATTTGTTCCGCATTAATGTTAGTCGGGCCGATATGTCATGCCGATGCGGTGTCAAACCCCAGCGCATTCATACAGCAACTTCTGCCCCGAATTATGAAAATCGAAAAAATGCCGAAGGGTGAAAAGAAAGCGGCTAACGTGACCCTGTTATTGAGTGACGTTCTAAACTTCGCCTCGAGCCTTGGCGCTGAGTTTCAACAAGACGGCGCGAACTTACAAGGCACAACAGCGGCCGTTACTGAAGCCCAGAGTACTTACAATACCTATCACACTTGGAGCAATAACTTGCCCCCCGAGGTGCAAGCCAAACTTGCGATGCTTCAAAGTAAAATTGCAATGATCCAAGTACAGCTAAATCAACTTTCGTCAAATGTTACAAATATGCAAACCCAACTGCTTGCGTTAGAGCGGGCATTGGCAAACAAAAGTGCACAAATACAAAAAGAATATAGCAATCGCCCAATCGGCCCGGTCGCTGAAAATGTAATTAGTTTGGGTCTAGAAATGGATGCAAACTTCGAAAAGCTCGGCAGTTTGTACGCAAATTATTCGGCAAAATTACAAGCCTATATGACGTGCATGCAAAACAACACGAACCCAGGGCAATTGCCAGTCCAACTCGTGAACCTTGAAGTGCAACTGAGTATGTTCCAACCCGTCGGCACACACAGCTTTGCGCAAATGGCACAGCTCTTTAAAGGTTATTCGCAGAAAATCCGTAGCCTTTACCCCGGACTTTATTAGACGACTGGACCCGTCAGTATAACAAAACACGGGGTAATTTATCGGCTTTTACTCAACCGAATAAGTTTAACTGACAAGCCGTCTGATTGGCCTCGTGTCGCCGCATCCTCGTGAGCTGAATTCATGCTGTGATCGGTAATTTGAAGCTGCGATTGATCGCTTTCGGAATTCAATTGTTGAATGTCACTCTCAAAACCGCCATTGGCGAGGCCAGGTTCATTCGCAGCGATTAACTGACCGTGAAGCGGTACAAGTTTGATCCCGTCAGCAAAAGCGCAGGATGACGCGAATTGTGCTCCCATAAGCACAATCGCAAAAGTGAATGCAGCCACAAACGTACTCAAGCGTTTCATTTTGACCCCCAAAACGTTCCAGATGTGTTACTAATCGGCGACACTCGACTAAAGGTTGAGCAGTATTTTGCGATTTCCTGATGTCGTTTTACGAGCGCGCCCCTTGTCTCAATATGACACGCGTAATGAGAATTTTGGTAAAACGATTGGGTTGGTTTTTCACGATTGTCTAAAGTTTTGGCAAAAAATTCCAAATTCAACCGTATTTGTTGAGATTTTTAAATCCCAGCGCCATTGAGAATCCGACTTGATTCTTGTACTATTGGCATCTGCTTTTTTTGCTCTAATTGT
>JAJYHS010000291.1 GCA_021784635.1 bacterium | reverse complement strand
GAAAGTATCCACATTTTCGGCGGCACGCGAACAGGCAGAAGGCGCCAAATTGGCGGCCGAACGGCGCCACAGCGAAGCCGAACTGAAGCTTCGCGAGCTAGAACAATCTGAAAACCATGCGATTGATACCGCAAAACGTGAATCTGAAGAGTTGCGAATCAAAACGATTAATGAAGCAAAAAAGACGGCCGAACGCCAAGCCCTAGAGGCACAAGAAATTGCACAATATGAATTCGAACGGGCAGCAAATATGTTGCGGCTAGAAATTGTAAATGAAGCAACACAGTACGCAAGGACACTCTTAAAGAGCCGGACAGACAAAAACTTGAGAGCAAAATTAAATGACGAGTTTATTAATAAAGTGAAAGCCACATAAAAACGATGAAGCCTTCTGAACTTTCGTTTCGTTATGCACGAGCACTTTTTCTCACGGTCGACGACTCCCATACGCGGCACATGTTTGGCGACCTGTTGTTTGAACTTTCACGAGCACTGAATTCTGCCGAAGAGCTGAAGCTCTTTGTTGAAACGCCGCTTATCGCGCCCGAAAAGAAAGAAGAAACCCTCAATCAGGTTTTTAAAAGCTTAAAAGCCCCAGAGGAGTTTCGAGATTTTGTTCGGCTTTTGGCCGCGAAAGACCGACTTAATCTCATTCAAGAAATTGCCGAGGCATATCGTGCAAAAATAGACGAGCTTGATCATGTCGAGCGAGGGCACGTCCGCTCGGCAGGAGAGCTAAGCGAAAAAGAAAAAGCTGATATACAGGCGGCAATTGAAAAATATTGTCGTAAAAAAGTCGTTTTGGACTACACCCAAGATGAACACATGTTGGGCGGCATGGCGGCGCAAGTGGGAAGCCTCACCTTCGACGACAGCCTTTTTTCCCACCTCAATCAAATTAAAGAAGAATTAACCAGAGGAGTGTTAGGTCGATGAACATTTCGATTCGGGCAGATGAAATCAGCCGTGTACTAAAAGAGCAGATAAAAAACTATTCTAAAACGCTAGAGATAACTGAAACAGGAACTGTCTTGTCGGTTGGCGATGGCGTCGCGCGGGTATTTGGCCTAGATAACGCAATGGCCGGCGAGCTTGTCGAATTTCCGGGGCCGGTTTATGGGATGGTTTTAAACCTTGAGCAGGATTCCGTTGGCATTGTGATTTTCGGCGAAGATCGAGAAATCAAAGAAGGCGATACCGTTAAGCGGACAAAAAAAATTGTGCAGGTTCCGGCTGGTGAAGCTGTGATTGGGCGTGTGGTTGACGCGCTGGGGACTCCGATAGACGGAAAAGGACCAATTGCTGCAACCGAATTTCGTGTGGTGGATATTAAAGCTCCCGGAATCATAAAACGCCAACCGGTGAGCGAGCCGATGCAAACGGGAATCAAAGCCATCGACTCCATGATTCCAATTGGGCGCGGGCAGAGGGAACTTATCATTGGCGATCGACAAACCGGCAAAACCGCGATCGCTATCGATACGATTATCAATCAAGGCGATCAAAATGTTCACTGTTTCTATGTGGCCATTGGGCAAAAAAAATCTACCGTAGCACAAGTGGTGGAAAAACTCCGCAATGCAGGAGCCATGCGATACACCACGGTTGTCGCGGCTACGGCTTCAGATCCGACCCCACTACAATTTCTTGCGCCATTTTCTGGCTGTGCAATGGCCGAGTATTTTCGCGACACAGGAAAGCACGCGCTCATTATATATGACGATTTAACAAAACAAGCGCAGGCCTATCGGCAGTTGTCCCTCTTACTTCGTCGCCCACCGGGCCGCGAGGCTTTTCCGGGCGATGTGTTTTATCTTCACTCGCGCCTTCTTGAGCGTGCCGCAAAAATGAGTCCTGAAACGGGTGGCGGATCGCTAACGGCGTTACCAATTATTGAAACTCAGGCCGGCGATATTTCGGCCTATATTCCAACTAACGTAATTTCAATTACCGATGGCCAGATTTTTCTTCTTGCCGATCTGTTCTACAAAGGGATACGACCGGCCGTTGATGTGGGCAAATCGGTTTCTCGAGTTGGCGGAGCGGCACAAATTAAAGCAATGAAACAAGTGGCCGGGACATTGAAACTTGAACTGGCCCAGTTTCGCGAGCTTGAGGCGTTCTCTGCATTCGCGTCTGACCTCGATGCGGCCACACAAGCGCAACTCGCACGCGGACGCAGGCTTGTAGAAGTCTTAAAACAACCGCAATACTCTCCCTACCGAGTTGAAAATCAAGTGGTCGTAATTTTTGCCGCAACAAATGGCTACCTTGATGGCTACCCGGAAGCAGACGTGAAACGTTACGACAAAGAGGTTCTCGAATTTTTGAGTCAAAAACATCAGGCCGTTTTAGCTAAAATCACTCAAGACAAGACAATAAAAGACGAAACAAAAGCGCAGCTAAAAAAAGCGCTGGACGAATTTAAGGCCGTATTTCGCTCATCAAGCGAAAATTAGGGAATAGTCGATGCCAAGCTTACGCGACATGCGAAATAGAATTGCGAGCGTTAAAAACACGCAGCAAATTACGCGCGCCATGAAAATGGTTTCGGCGGCAAAGTTAAGGCGTGCGCAAGAACAGATCGTAAATATGAGGCCCTATGCGCAAAGTATTTTACAGGTCGTGGCCGATATTGCGATGACTCGCCAGGTGGAGAACCCCTTACTACGCGAGCCGCAAAAAACCACCAAAGCACTTCTTATTGTCATCACGTCGGATCGCGGACTTTGCGGCGGATTTAACAATGCGGTTTGCCGCTTCACTGAAAAGTACATTCGCGAAGTAAAGACTCAATATGAAAAAATGGATTTTATTTTTATAGGCAAAAAGGGAGCCGACTATTTTCGCCGGCGAGGTGTTAATCCGCGACAGGTGATTCTTAATTTGTCTCGACAGATTTCTTATAAAATGGCCTTTGATATGGCAAAAACGTGTATGGATGAATTTACTAACAGTGACTACGACGAAGTTCGATTCATCTATAATGAATTTAAATCGGCCATTTCGCAAAAACTTGTAAGCGAGCGTGTTTTGCCGATTGATTTAAATGTAGCGGTGGCGCAGGGCCGAGATCCAAATCTTAAGTCCTCGTATGCGCCGAACATGATATTTGAGCCGGCACCTGAAAAAATGATGGATCAGCTCTTAACCCAACATTTTTCGATTCAGGTTTATCGTTGCATGTCTGAGAGCGTGGCGGCGGAACACGCGGCCAGAATGACATCAATGGAAAATGCCACAAAGAATGCAAAAGAAATGATTTCGAAACTCACGCTGACCTACAATAAGCTTCGACAGGCTTCGATCACAAAAGAACTGATCGAGATTTGTTCTGGAGCCGAAGCGGTCAGCGAATAAATTGGGAGAATCTATAATGGCGCAAGAAACGACAAACGCGGTTGGCAAAATTAAACAGGTCATGGGTCCGGTTGTTGACGTTGAATTTGAATCCGGCGAATTGCCTGAAATTTTAAATGCGCTGACTTTAACAAACCCAGCCATCGACGATCGAAAAGACAATCTTGTCCTAGAGGTCGCACAACATTTGGGCGACCGTGTTGTCCGGGCCATAGCCATGGATTCAACAGACGGGCTCACCCGAGGGATGTCGGTGAAAAACACCGGCACGACCATTTCAGCGCCCGTCGGCCGCGAAACTCTGGGCCGGATTATAAATGTAGTGGGGGAACCTGTCGATGAAGCCGGGCCGGTAAAGGCGAAAGAGTTCTGGTCGATTCATAGAGCAGCTCCAAAATTCGAAGACCAGTCGACGCAAGTTGAAATGCTCATGACCGGAATCAAAGTTATCGATCTTTTGGCGCCTTATTCTAAGGGCGGTAAAGTTGGTCTTTTTGGTGGAGCGGGTGTCGGCAAAACGGTGCTCATTCAAGAATTGATCCGCAATATCGCAACAGAGCACGGTGGTTATTCAGTTTTCGCCGGGGTAGGAGAAAGAACACGCGAAGGCAATGATCTTTATCGAGAAATGAAAGAATCGGGCGTTATTGAAAAAACGGCGCTTGTTTTTGGTCAAATGAATGAGCCGCCGGGTGCGCGCGCACGAGTTGCGCTCACGGCTTTAACCCAAGCTGAATTTTTTCGCGATCGTGAAGGCCAAGACGTTCTTTTATTTATTGATAATATTTTCCGGTTTACGCAAGCCGGAGCTGAGGTGTCGGCGCTTCTCGGCCGCATCCCATCGGCCGTTGGATATCAACCAACATTGGGCACCGAGATGGGCACCCTTCAAGAGCGCATTACTTCAACAAAAAAAGGTTCAATTACATCGGTGCAAGCCGTTTATGTTCCGGCCGACGATTATACAGATCCAGCTCCGGCGACGACCTTCACTCACCTTGATGCCACGACAAACCTTGACCGGGACATTGCAGCTCTTGGAATTTATCCGGCGGTCCATCCCCTACAGTCGACATCGAGAATTTTGGATCCGCAAATTGTGGGTCAAGAACACTATCAAACAGCGCGCGATGTGCAGGCCCTATTGCAGCGGTACCGTGAACTTCAAGATATCATCGCAATTCTTGGTATGGATGAGCTCAGCGAAGAAGACAAACTTGTCGTGGTTCGCGCCCGTAAAGTGCAACGGTTTTTGAGCCAACCATTCTTTGTTGCGGAACAATTTACCGGCATGAAAGGCAAATACGTTGACATCAAAGATACAATTCGTGGGTTTCGTGAAATTCTTGATGGCAAGCACGATGACATTCCAGAGCAAGCGTTTTATCTAGTTGGCACGATTGAGGATGCGCTTGAGAAAGCAAAAAAGATTTAATTTGGGAGCGCCGTAGTGTTTAAACTGACCTTAGTAGATCGGAA
>JAJYHS010000149.1 GCA_021784635.1 bacterium | reverse complement strand
GATTAAACAGATCAAATATTATGCGCTTGGGTATCAAGCGATGAATTGAACCCGCCCAAATCCGTTTTTGTGGCAATGTTCAATATAGTTAGTTTTTTACAGTTGCGAAAATTCGATGGGAATCGTCAAATTCCTCTATCTCTTGCAAAAGCTCATGTATTTCTTGAATCTGCGTCTCGTTGAGATCGCTGACGTTTTTGGGTAAATAAGAACGCTCGGCTGCCTCGACCGACCAACCGCGACTCATTAGCCCAGTACGAATAGAGTCAAGGTCGGTGGGTGCTCCATAAAATGAATAACTACCGTTTTCGTTTTTTTCAACCGAGTTTGCATTCACTTCAATTGCTTCTTCTTCAGCATCTCGAATATCATTTTTATTACCGGTCACAACAGCGACACGTTCAAACATCCACGACGAAGATCCGGATTCGCCCAAGCTACCGTTGTGACGCTTAAAAATATTGCGAAGTTCGCCGACGGTCCTGTTTTTATTGTCGGTTTGGCATTCGATGATTACCCCAACGCCATACGGTGCCGTCCCTTCGTAAGTGACCTCTTCGATTTGTGTACCGTCATCCAAAAGGCCCGCACCTTTTTTTATTGCTCGCTCTATTGTTTCTTTAGGGCACGAGACGGCGCGTGCCGCGGCGATAGCCAGTTTTAAGCGGGAATTGCCTTCGGGATCGGGCCCGCCGATTTTTGCTGCGACCTGAACTTCACGCGCAACCTTGGTGAAAATTTGGCCGCGCTTTTGAGCCGCTGCGGCCTTGATCGGCGTTTTCCATTCTTTGCCCATGCTTCGCACGTCAGCTGAACTTTAGCTGGCGCCTCCTCGTGTAAATTTAATAGCCGGGTTCACGAGGTTTCGTCAATGTTGGGATGTGATTTATGCGGCGGCTTTTTTGCGAAGCCAGTGTTGGTGTTTTTTATCGAAATCGGACGGACGTTCACCGCGCTTATTAATTAGGCCCTCTTTGTACCATTCAAAGTGTTCATCACAAAAATGCATGCGTGTAATTTTCTTTTTGCAGCCTTCGGCCATACAGCTTTCTGAAGTTTGAACGACGCGCGGTTGAGAGTTGGATTGGGGGGCATTGTTATCTTTTGCCATAGGGTTACCTCGCTTTTATAGACTATCGGCGGTTTACCCTGCGAGTTTAAGTGCTTCTGGACCTTAAGGTTGGGTATGGGGTCCAGGCGAAACCGTTTGTTGATAAAGTGTCAGCCAATTTGGCGCAATTGCGTCGCTGTCGACATAAAGTTGATATTGAAATAACGGTAGCGCCCGAATGTAACTCGCTTTTTGCATATTCGATAGCGAGCTGTTATTGAGCGAGCTAAGCACTGTTGCCGAATGATTCAGATCAATTAGTTTTTGATTGATGTTTGAATGCAAAAACGCATCGATTAATTTATTAGCAAGCGTGCGGTCTTTGACTCCTCGACTGATGGCCAAGAAGCGGATCCATAAGGCGCCTTTTTCTTTTGGCATTACAAAGCGATAGTTTGGATGCTGCTTTAAAAAAGCCGCCGCTTCGCCGTTCGTCATTTCGGCAATTTGAACTTGGCCGCTTGTGAGTTGACTCTCTGGCGTGGAGGTAAATGACACCACGTCGCTTGTGATTTGCTGAATAAATTTTGTGAGCTTCGCTGTTTGGCCGGTGTCAGCCCATGATTTTACCATGGGCTTAAGCTTTTCGAGTAAGTTAAAAAATAGAATAGGGGAATCAATTAAAGAAATTTTGGCCAACCGAGAGTGAAAGTGCGGCGGTCTGTGTTTCACTGCCATCCCGAAAAGCGCGGTCAGGCTTTTATCAGACCATTGCGTTTGTTTGGGATTAAATACAAAACCGCTTACGCCCCATGATATGGGCACAAGATAGTGACCGTCAGGGTCAAACCCTAAGTGCTGAAAATCAATTGATACATTTCGCAGTCGCGGTATTTCGTCGGTGTTAAACGGCGATAAGTTACGGTTGAGCATAAAGGATGACAAGACAAAGCTCGGTAATTCCACGACATCGTATTTCTGCTTATTTGACAGCAGTTCACCTACAAGGCTGATATCGGTGGGTTCTTCGGTAATTTGTAAATGAACGTGCAACTGATTTTGCACCATTTTGATTACTGCCGGAGGTAAAAAATTCTTTTCTGCGAGCACCCGGATTTCGGGGCCGTGATGTTCGATGTGATGGGCGCGCTCATAATGATAGATGCCCCACCAAGCGCCCCAAGAAAATGAGAATACGGCAACCAAAATTACCAACTTTAAAAATCGCGATCGCATAAGTTAAAAGTTTAGCAGGCCATCTGCGAAATCGTCAAAGAGAGCAAATGGACGCGTACAAATTATTGCCCGTAAGCCGCAGGAGCGAAGGCCACGTTGATCGAGGCGCCTGCCGGTGGAATCCACGCGCTGCCGACGAAAACGATGCTGTTTGTTGTTGAGTCGTATGTAAATCCGCCGTTGTTGGCCGGATTGGTGGCCTCGTTGGGTACATTATTACCGTTTACTGTTACAACAATAGTTGACGGATCGGGGATGCGGTCGAGTTTAAAAGCAGTGGCTAGTGATAAGATACCGTCCGCGATTGAGGCCAGCTGTGTACCGTAATTTCCGCAGATGTCACCCTTTAGACCCTGCGCGAACGTGGGCAGGCCTTGGTTCACATCATCAACCATTTGATCGTAGCGCTGCCCGATGATCGAGTTCACCGAACCCGCAGCTAACCGCTGGTCTTGGCAAGTCGTATTTTGAACCGCAATAGCTGAAACGTTATAGTTGCGGTCAGTTGAAGTTGAACCGGTAATTTGATCTAAATAGCTCACATAAGACGAAACTGAATCCAACGTTGATGCCGTATAGTCGTGATCGGGAATTCCGCTTGGGTACATCCAACTATACTCGGGGCGGTTCGCTCCGCTGAAATCATCCTCGTCAGACAAAATAATGATGGAGGTAAAAGCACCCGAACGTAAAAATCCGGAGTTTAGCGGACTGTTCAAAGCGTCACGCATACTAGAGAATGCGCGTTCATCGCCGCTACCTTCTTCGCCCTCGGTGGCGTTATCGACATATACCGTATCGAGATTGGTCGTTGAAGGTAGAATCATATAAACGCCCGACTGCGCACATTGCGGACAAATCGCATCGGCGGTCATACCATCGCGGAATTTTGCGAGATTTGAATTATTTTGAAAATTCGCCTCTGACAAGTACGCGTCGGTTGTCGTCACGGCCATTTGAAAATCATATTGATTGGATTGTGACGAGAAAGCTTGAATGAAACTCTGATAATTAGCGGTCATTTGACTTTGTTCGGGCAACATTGATCCCGAATTGTCGATTACCCACAAGATGTCCATTTTCGGGTTGATTATTCCAGTAGACTGTTTGAACGATTGAGAGGATGGCAAAATATCGAAGGTGCTACCCTTATTGCCACAGCCGGCGAGAAGACATCCAATGGCCATTATTGCCATTATATAACGATAACGTTCCATAACGCCCCCTTACCTTTGGCCGTCGTGGCCGTACCTTGTGTCGCCTCTTTATTTAAATAAAGAACACCGACCAAGGTCTATCTTCGCTATCGGGATTTATAATATAAGCTTAAATTCGAAGTTCTTCTCGCAACCCAATGAGTTCATTTAAAGAATTCAGCTTTCTCAGCCTAATACAAATTAATTGCTTGATTCGATTGAGAAAAAAAATAGCGAAATTTTCGAATTTTAATGATCTGTCAAAAAGTTCGACTCTTTTCAAAACCTTTTTAAAAGGTCTAGCATCTTTTTATGTTCTAAAATGATATTCTGAAGATGCCCTTCTCAGGGCCAGAAAGGAGGTGGTGTGATGGTACATAGTTATTCAACCATTTCCACGGAGGTGCGTGTCTCTTAACGAGACAGGCTTTTCGTGTTGCGCGATGCGGGGCGCTTAGCCGCCTGATTTTTTGCAGTCGCACAACTGAGGCTGGGAGGGCATGAGATGGCTGTCGTAACTGACGGCCAACAGCTCGAGCACCCGGCCTTTTTTCTGAGTACGAGCGGGGCCGACGTCAGGCAATTTTTTTGGTTTGCTCTTGTAAAGCGTATAATTCATTTTTAAGATTTCTGATTTCGCCACGCAGTTTCTTTTCAATTTTCTTTGCTTGTTTGAGTTTATCCTCAAGATCCGAACGAATTTGCGAATTGGCTTCAACTTTACGGTTTAAGCTGGAAGCTTCAGTCGTCATTGTTTCGTATTTAAGCATCGCTTCATTGGTCTTAAGAATATAAGTTTGCCTATCTTTTCGGAGTTGGTCGGCAATTTCAGTCAGTTTACTAACGGTTTTACGCATTTGCTGCAAGCTGTTTGCGCTGAGCTCGGATTTTGTCTGAGCGGCGCGACTTGTTTTCTTTAATGCTTCGATTTCGCCAGCAGCACGATCCATTTTATGGGAGAGGTGTTTGTACTTTTGCTGAGCTTCGTTGAGTTTGCCGGTCAAACTATTTACCTCTGTTTTCAAGCCTCGGATTTCTTCTTGTTTTATTGCAAGCGAGTTTTGAATTTTCTTAAATTCGTCGTCCTTCGCCTTTACTATTTCATCGAGGCCCGTGTTGTCTTTCAAAAGTTGCAATTCTTTCGCCGTGAGATTCGCCTGCTGCTGTAGATTGGCAACGGTTTCTTTATAGTTTTCAATTTCGTTCTGGCTCGCTTTTAATTGGTTGTTTAAGTTATCCAGCGTATCGTTGTAGGTGTCTTCCGCCGTTTGAAACATCTCAACTTTTTCTTCTAGCCCCGTGTTGAGTTTGAAATATTCCGCGTTCTGCTCCTCAAGTTGATTTGATAATTGGCTGTTTTTCTCATTGAGGGCGACCAATTCTTC
>JAJYHS010000180.1 GCA_021784635.1 bacterium | reverse complement strand
GTTAAAGTGGGCACGAATGTGCGCCTCAAGCATATCGCGACCGACTGGGTACACGCTAAAGAACTTAAAACCCAAGATCTGACAAAACTGAAAGACGAAGCAAAAAAGATTCTCAAGAAAAATGTGCAAGAACTCGCTGAGGCGCAAGAGCTACTTTATGCGAGCGACGCTCATGCCATTTTAATCATTTTGCAAGGCATGGATACAGCCGGAAAAGACGGAACCATTAAACACGTCATGTCGGGGGTCAACCCTCAGGGCTGCTCCGTGCACAGTTTCAAACAACCCACGTCCCATGAACTGGAGCACTCCTTTCTTTGGCGACATGGGTTAGTCGTTCCGGAGCGCGGACGTATCGCGATTTTTAATCGCTCTTATTACGAAGACGTCGTTGCAGTCAAAGTGCACCCGGAGTGGTTGACAAAAGAGCATCTTCGATTGAAAAATCGCAACGATTTTTGGAGGTCGCGCTACGACGACATCAATGCCTTCGAACGCCACCTCTCACGAAACGGTACGGTGATTTTAAAATTTTTCTTACATATTTCGAAAGACGAACAGAAGCGTAGACTTCTTGCCCGCCTCGACGACAAAGAAAAACTTTGGAAGTTTTCGCCATCGGATCTTAGCGAGCGCGGTTATTGGGACGATTATAAAGGGGCTTACGAAGAAGCAATTTCAGAAACAAACACGGCTTGGGCACCGTGGTTTGTCATTCCCGCCGATTATAAATGGGCCGCGCGAACTCTAGTTGCCGAAGTCGTGACGCACTCAATTGCCGCGCTGAAGCTCGGGTATCCAACAGTAGACAAAGAGCTCAAAAAACGTGCTCAATCAGCACGAGCCACGCTAATCGCCTCTAAATAAAGCGGGCATCAGTAGACGCTCGGCAATGCACGAGTAGACTCGTTTACCAACCCATGCTATAGGTCGCTGCAATCTTAGGGGGTAAATCATTATGAAATCCTTGCGACTTGCCATTTTGGTTGTTTTTTCGGCTTTTGCTTTGGCCGCACTTGGCATTCAAGCAAACGCCATTACGGTTGCAGTTTCGAACGTTTGTCCTAATCTCGCCGGAACATATGTGAACTGTCATGCGACCGCAATGGCCGCAATATTTCCGTCAACAATACAAATCGGGCAAAACGGCAACGATTATCAGGTCGCCGAAACTTTTAGTGACGGTACGGGGTCGAATTCGCAGGTTATCCCTGGCGCACCTCCAGTTTCAGAAACGTACAATGACCCGCAAGTCGGCAAAATCATAACTACTTCGCAAACACTTTGTGAAAAAGGTCAACTTGTAACGAACGTTACAACGGTTCAACAGGGGCAGACATTTTACGAAAACACGATCATGAGCCCGACCGCGGCAGGCCTTCAATTGCAAATGTGGCTTGCCGAACCCAATCCCCATCCGACCACAGCGCCGGATGCAGTTTTGACGTGCTCGCGCTATTAATTCGCAAAGACTTTAAAAATCGTTTGGATTGAATTTAAGCTGGCGCTTAACATCGACTTGATAGTATTTTGCCCAGAAATTATTCATTGAAAATAAAAAGGGCTTGCCGACGAGCCGTTGCACCGAAGTCGGTAGCGCAAAATAGCGCCGGTCCGAAAAATACGAAAAGTATTCCATTTCATCTTTTTCAGCCGTGCCCAAAATAACCCGCGCTAAAAAGTCGCCGCAAAAACTCGCCCATGGCAATCCGACAATTCCAAACGCATAGTGAATATGCGGAGCCTCTGCATCACGAACAACCGTGGGCAGCAGGTCGCGCGTTGTATCGATTTGCCCCGGCCAGTATTGAATAAATTCGAGTTTCTTCAGAGCTGGAAAGCGCGCCTTAAACCCTTTTATAACAGCATCGATCACTTTCTCTTTGTTGTCCCATTGAGCCATGAATGTCGTCATGGCGCTGCCGCCGCCTAACAATAGCCGCCTTGTCCCGGTCAGCCGCCAATACGAGTAAACAAGCGTGCTATCCCAGCATTGAAACTGTTCGCCCGACGGGAACAGATTTTTATAATCTTCATCGCTCAAAGGTTCGCTAATCGAAAGAAACGTTTGCGCGTGAAACACTTCGCGGCTGTATCGAGTTAATGACGGTTTTATTTTATCGATGGCAACAATGATTTTGTCTGCGGTAACGCTACCGGCGTGCGTATAAACCGTATGGTCTTTTATTCGCTGCGCTTCTGTCGCTTCATAAACTTGTATCCCACCGTCGATTAAAATGCGCTTCATGTTTTGCACATATTGGAGGGCTGAAATTCCGTACGTATTACCGTAACGAACGGCGGCCTCATAGTTCTTGCTGCCCAACACATTTTCGAGTTGCGACTTATCGTAAACTATCGAATCAAACCCGACGCGCGAGCGCGCTTCCTTTTCTTCTTTGATCGCGGAGACCCCGTCTTTGCCAATACCGACAAACAGACTGTCTTGTTTAATTAAGTCGCACTGCAAATCGTATTTTTTAACACGCTCAACGATCAAATTGATTCCCGACACGGGAACTTGCCAAATTTTTTTCGCCCCTTCATTACCAAAACGCCGTTCGAGCTGGCTGAGTTCCAATTCGCTATCGGGAGTCAAAAAACCTGCGCTTCGACCGGTGCTACTGCCGCCGAAAACGTTGCGCTCGATCACGGCCACTTTGAAGCCCTTTTCTAAAAACGCGGCCGCCGCGCTCATTCCGGTCATGCCCCCGCCAACAATGAGCACGTCGACTTTGATGTCGTGTCTTAGGGGCTGAATAGGCGGAAAATTTTGTGGGAGTAGGCTTGTAAACCACCAATTTTGTAAAATCATAGCTCAACAATACTAAACTGCGCGGCTGAAGAAGTCACGATAACAAAAAAACTCGCCCGCCGATCTGTGGGGTGACCGACGAGCGAGACGCCTTCAAAAGCTTCAGAAATTAGAAATTAATTATCGTGGTGAGCAGAGCCGTCGCCGCCACCATCGTCGCCGCCGCGTACCGTTCCAACTACGCCGGCACCGTCATGGACGTTCGAATCATCTATTGTTGAACTTTCTTGCTCGCCGTGCTCTTCATTTTCTTTAAGTTCACCCGACCACCGATCGGAGTGTTCGTCGCGCTCTTTTTGGCCCTCGACCGACGCCGCTTTTTCCACTTCTAAGCCGACGGCATGGTTAAACTCGTTGTCATCTTGTTCATGTGTTTCGGCCTGTGCCGCTTCGTGCGACTCTTGAACCGCATCATTAAACGCTTGGCTGTCTGAGCTGGTCGCCGGAACCAGCGACATTTGTCCGTATGCAAAGGGTGAAAAGCAGAAGCATACTGCCGCTGCAAAAACGAGTTTTTTCATAACCTGCCTCCTTGTCAGCTCTAAAGAGCCGAATTACTTTTATTGTTCGAAACAAAATTGACTGCCATTTCACGATCGCCAACTTCGCGGCCCGAACGATCGAACATTTTTAGTTTTAAAACGGCCTGCTCATTTCTTAATGCGCGAATCACAAACGGCAGCGTGGTTTTCTTATGGAGCGCATGAATCGCCAAACGTAAAAAATGCGACCGATTCACCAACGGATTGTTAGACCTAAATTGCACGCCCTTTGGCAATTGCAGCTCCACAGAACCTACCGACGCTAATTGCCGCGCCGTAAACATAAAATTAATAGCATAGTTACGATTTACAAGCGCCGCCGCTATCGCCATTGGTTTTTGCCTCACACCCATGTTGAATTTAAAAATAAATGCTACCGCCAAAGCGCCAAACGCTACGGGGGCAAAAACCTGCCAAAAATTCTTTCTCTTTTGCTTCAAAACGAGACGATGAACAATTCGACTCTTTAAAAATGACGACGGCTCAATCCTTTGTGCCGCCGCCCCGAAAGCCGCTTTCGACAAGCTTTCGATTTCTTGCTGGGGCATTTGCTCAATTTGATTTCGATTATCCTGGCTCATATACTTTCCCGTTAAGTGCGGTTTACTTTAAAGACGTGCGAGGGCTGTGAATGGTTTCATTCGCCCGTTAACTTTTTTAAAAAACTTTTGCGAAGCCGAAAAACCCTAGATTTTACAGCCGCTTCGGACTCGCCAAAAATGTCGGCGGCCTCGGCATAGGTGAACCCCGCCAGATCAATTAGAGACAGCAAATAGCGGTCTTTTGGATCAAATTGAGACAGCGCTTGGCGAACCGCAACTGTATGGGTCGCCTCTTCGTCACGCGAACTATCTGCCAAATCCGCAATTTTATTCATCGCCTGGCCTTGAAGTTTTCGCGATCGCCATTGATCAAGATACACGTTCTTTGCGATCCTAAAAAGCCAGGCCATAAATTGGTTCGGTTCGCGGAGCTTATGAATTTTCACCAAAGCGCGAAGATAGGTTTCTTGCAACAAGTCGTCGGCTTGCGCGCGGTTTGCCGACAAAACAAAACAAAATTTAAATAATTTAGACTGGGTATTCTCGATAAGAAACTCAAACGCCGATCGATCGCCGTTTTGCGCAAGGGCGATCCAATTTGCCAAAGCGGCCGAATCATCAATATTGGCAGCCATTACAGGTTGCTCCATGATACACCGAGCAGAAAAATTTGGTCGGTATAATTAAGATCCACGACGTCGTTGCTCCCCAACGTTGAACTGTTATCTGTTTCAGAAAGCGAAAGATAGCCGGAAAACCGGTTGGTAAACGTCCGAATTGCCCGCACCTCGTACTTTGCTTCGCTATCGGCTCGAACTTTATTCGGTACCGCATGGTCTATAAAATTGCGGTTGATGACTTGTATGCGCCCACTTGCCATCCATTTATTATTGATCCTGATTATGCCCCATCCACCGATCCCGTAATTGTTCTGCCCTTCAGGTAAAACGTCGCCATTCGTAAATTTAATATCGCCAATGCCGTCGTGCTCGCCCAACAAATAAACTTGGGCAAAAATCGAATTTTTAATGTACCCCGCGTAGAAGCG
>JAJYHS010000009.1 GCA_021784635.1 bacterium | reverse complement strand
TGTTGGAGTTGTACAAATGTCGTCGACTGACGATGTGGGCGATAACGTTGCGCAGGCCCTCAAAGCGATGACGGCCCTGCGCGACTGTGACGTGATATGTTTACCGGAAAACGCGCTCTATTTAAGGCTAACGAGCGAACGTGGAGCGCATCCTACGACATTCGATTTAACCGAACCATTTTGGAGTCAATTTCGTGATTTTGCCAAAGTACAAGGCACACATATTCTGATCGGGTCGATCCCGTATAAACGCGAAAAGGGATTGCCGACAAACACAACGATTTGGGTGAATCACGAAGGTGATATTCGGCCGGCCTACGATAAAATTCATCTCTTTGATGTCGATGTCGACGGAGCGCCGCCGGTACGCGAGTCAGAGAGTTTCGCTCACGGGGGCGCTCCGCAAATCATTGAGATCAACGGGTGGCGAATTGGCCTTTCGATTTGTTATGACGTTCGCTTCGCAGAACTGTATAGTTGGTATGCAGCTCGCGAGGTGGATGTTTTGATGGTTCCGTCGGCTTTTTTAGTTCCAACCGGTGAGGCTCACTGGCACGCGCTTTTGCGGGCCCGCGCAATTGAGTCTCAAGCGTTCGTCGTAGCGGCGGCTCAAAGCGGCGGTCATCATAATGCGCGCGGTAATCGGCGCGAAACATTTGGTCATTCGCTTGTCGTCGATCCGTGGGGAGTGGTTCTTGCCGACATCGACACTCCCGGAGCTGCCGAAGTTGCCGTTGAACTTGAGCCGAGTCGGCTGTTTCAAGTTCGTAAGCAAATTCCGCAAAAATCACATCGCAGGAGGTTTTGAGCCGTGAAATTATCGCTTACAATATTTACCGCTGCGTTGCTCTTAATTGCGCAAGCGTGTTTTGCCCAAATGAATATGACAAGTATCGATCAAAAAACGGTTTCACAGAGGCCGGCAATTCGAAACACGTACGCGGGCGGGCAAGACGAAGACGACCTTCGCGTACAAGCGCAACTCTATGAACCGACGACGATTCTTGATCGCCAGACACTGAATGAGAAGGTGATCAACGCAATGGCGCCTAGGCGCCAACCTCGTAATCAAAAACGACGAGAATAGAAAGTGAATTATGCCCCAATTTGTCGCCGTGACCTCCAACGGTTTAACTGATGTGCTTGCGGATGAAGTCGCATCGTTAGGCTTTAAAGTTATTGAGAAAAATCGGTCGGGGGTTACCTTTGAATCGAACTGGGAGGGGTGTTATCGGGCGAATCTTGAACTGCGTACAGCGACGCGAATTTTAAAGCCCGTGCTCGACTTCCCGGCCTACAATGGCGACGACCTTTATCATAATCTGCAAAAACATGATTTCACCAAATACATTCGAGTGAATCAGACGCTAGCGGTTGATGCCGCAGTTCGCGATAGTTCTCTTCGAGATCAACGGTTTGTCGCAATGAAGGCTAAAGATGCCATTGTTGACCAGTTTCGCGAAAAATTCGGGAGCCGCCCCGACGTGGACACGAGTCGCCCCGACTTGCGCGTGATGGTTCGAGTGGTGAAAAGTCAGGTTAACGTCGCGATTGATACGAGTGGCGAAGCGCTGAGCTATCGAGGTTACCGAACGCAATCGGGCGAGGCTCCTTTGCGTGAGCATTTGGCCGCTGGACTTCTGGCGCTTTCGGGTTGGCAAGAAGATGTCGCCCTTATTGACCCGATGTGTGGATCTGGAACAATTTTAATTGAAGCGGCTATGCGTGCGCGAAAAATTGCGCCCGGATCGCACCGTAAACGATTTGCGTTTCAAAATTTTCTGGCTTTTCAACCCGACGTTTGGGATCGCGTTGTAACAGAGACACTCAGTCATGAATTGGCCGGTGCGACTCTTCATCTGTATGGTTTTGATCGTAGCTCGAAGATGGTTCAGATTGCGCAAAACAACGCCGTGCGTGCCGGAGTTGACGCTGAAATTCGATTTGCTACCAGTGCGGTTGATATACTTACCGCTCCCGCGGACTGTGAACCGGGAGTGTTGATTGTGAACCCGCCCTATGGCGAACGAATGGGCGTGACCGAAGAGCTGAAAGACGTTTACCGTGACCTCGCGTTTTCGCTTAAGAGGAATTTTAAAAATTGGACCTGTTGGATTTTGTCAGGTAACGAAACGCTCACTGGGGCCCTTAAACTCAAGGCGCGCCGCCGAATGCCTGTTTTTAATGGCAACATTGAATGTCGATTTTTAGAATACAAAATAAACGCCTAGAAGCGGTTTAGCGTATAACGGCAGCGGCAACGGCCACCGAAGCCAATGCCAGTAATAAAATCCAAATCCAGTTACGCCATTGCGGTTTGCGCACCAATAGTACAACCGATCCGCCAAGTAAGAGCCAGACGTCAAATTTGATTTTAAGCCAAGTCGGAAACCCCGTATTTAAAAGATGCACTTGCACCAGCCCCGTCACTAATATCACAAGCAGGGCAAGTCCATGCAAAGCCATGTATAAGCGCATTTTGGGCCGATCGGCTTTGCGATCGCCCGTCGACTGAACGGCGATGGCTCCCAAAGCGTAGAACAGTAGTAAAACGGCCAAAATATGCACGATTTTAAAAACCTGGGGATTCATCATTTGCCTCGCACTTTCTAAAATTGCCTCGAATTGCTGTGGACAAAATCATTTTAACATCGAATGATTAAGAGTCACGAGGTCCATATGGTTTTTGATGTTCGGATTTTGGCACCGGTTGCAGGTGCGATCGGATTTTTATCTTCTATCTTACTTTTTGTATTACTGACGCGCACCCCCCGTACCGATAATGCAGGCAGCGAAAAGATGCGGTCAATCGCGCAGGAGATTCGTTCGGGAGCGATGACTTTTTTGAAAGCACAACTTGCGCGAGTCGGCATATTTATTTTGATTGTTGGCGCGATTGTTGGATTTGTTTTTGGACCATGGCTTGCGTTGACATTTGTTTTGGGGGCTGTGGCATCGATTTTGATCGGTTGGTTTGGCCTTATGGTTTCGACGCGAGCCAACGTTCGTACGGCTGAAGCCGCGCGAACAAGCGGGCGGCGAGCGGCACTACGGGTTTCGCTCAATAGCGCCGCATCGATTGGTTTATTTATATCGAGCATTGGTCTGATTTTTCTCGGGGCAATTTTTTATTTTTTTGAGGCTGCTCACGACCATTTTACAATGATGGTCGCGGGTTTTTCATTAGGTGCTTCATCGGTCGCGCTTTTTTCGAGACTCGGTGGCGGCATATTTGCGACGGCGGCCGACATGGGCTCGGATATGGCCGGTAAGGTGGAGAGTGGCATCGCCGAAGATGACGCGCGAAATCCAGGCGTGATCGCTGATCAAGTCGGCGACAATGTCAGTGGGATTGCGGGAATGTCGGCGGATATTTTTGAATCGTTTGTGGGGGCAATGGTCGCGGCCGTCATTTTAGCCAGCTATTTGTCCGCCAAAGTTATTCAAACACAATTCGGCGGTGTTGATGAAAACCTTATGGTGGGACTGCCGCTTTTTCTCGGCACTATCGGACTTGCCGCTTCATTATTTGCAATTTTAGTCGCCAATTTTTTGGGTCGGTATTCTTCAGCTCGAGTTGTGCTCGTAATTGAAATATTAGCTTTGATTGGTTTTTTAGGTACGACTGCGGCGCTATTGATATCGGGTGGTTATACACTCAATATTTTTTATGCCGTGGCAATTGGCACAGTTGGCGGTTTTTTAATTGGCAAAACGATTTATATTTATATGACGACGCGGCCGTCACGGCAAGTCGCTGAAGCCGGCAAAAGCGGACCGGTGACGAATTTTATGTCGGGGTTGGCCGCCGGGTTTGAATCAGCGACGCTCCCGCTTTTGATTTTAGCCATCGCGATCATCGCTTCTTACTTGTGTGCAGGGTTATTTGGAATCTCCCTCACCTCTATTGGGATGCTCGCAACGGTCGCGACGACGATAGCACTAGATGCCTATGGACCAATTGCTGATAACGCCAGTGGCATCGCAGAAATGGCAAGCCTTGATTCAGAAGTGCGAAAGATTACCGGCGAACTCGATGATCTCGGCAATCGTACCGCAACTGTCGGCAAAGGTTTTTCGGTTGCCGCTGCGGCTATGACCTCTGTTACATTTTTTATTGCATTTCAGGAAGCTCTTCGGTCAAAGGGCTCAGTAACGGGTAATTTGTCCGATCCAAAATGTTTGGCTGGAATTTTTATCGGGGCTTTGATTGTTTTGTTTATATCATCAGCAATCATGAAGTCGGTTGCGCGCGCTGCGGTTAAAGTCGTAGCTGAGATTCGCCGGCAGTTTCGCGAAATTCCAGGTTTGCTGAACGGAACGGGCACGCCGGATAATAATCGGTGTACCGAAATTTCAGCCGAAGCCGCATTGAAAGAGATGAATATACCGGTAATTGTTGCCGTTGCCGCTCCTATTGTGGTTGGTAAACTTTTGGGCCCTGAAGCTTTGGGGGGATTTCTCGTCGGCTCGATTGTGACCGGAGTTGCGATTGGACTTTTTATGACGAATTCGGGTGGCATTTGGGCGGCGGCGCGAAAACGTATTGAATCCGGCGAAATGGCAGGTGAGCGGCGCGGATCGAAAACTCACCAAGCGGCGATGCTCGGTGACAGTGTTGGTGATCCGTTAAAAGACACCGCCGGCCCGGCGCTCAATATATTAATCAAGCTAATGGCCATAATTTCTTTTTTAATCGTACCTTTGATTTAAATTTCGATTCGCGGAAAAAGCGGCGGTGCTTTTGCAATGTGCGCATCGGGCGGAGTGACCCCCCACTGTGAGAGTGACTCCCACGACGGCGTATTTGTTACTCCGATAGATTGCAAAAGATCGCGACATTTTGTCGGCATGATCGGCGACAAAAGAACACCGGTAATGCGCAATATTTCGACGGCGACATAGAGGTGTTGCCCGGCCGCCGCAAGGTCGGTTTTTGCGGTCTTCCAAGGCGCTTTTGCTTCTAAAAACCGGTTTGTTTCGTCAAGCAGCAAGAC
>JAJYHS010000078.1 GCA_021784635.1 bacterium | reverse complement strand
ATTCTTTGAAATAAAAAACACCGACTAATGCGAGAAGCAGGGGGCCGATTTGTACAACGATTTGCGCGTTACTGGCGGAGGTAAAAGCAAGGCCATTCATGTATCCGAAATAGTTGAACGATAAAAATATGGCGGCAATAATCAGTGCCAAAGGCGCGTTTGAAATGATCTTCTTGTAAGTTTGGGGCCTACGAATGACAAAGTATAGGTTCATAAGGGTGGCCGCGCACAACATTCGAAACCACACAATCGTGCCGGGCGAAGCAAAATGAAGCGCGTACTTTAGAATTATTGCAAGAACCGCCCAACAAAGAGCGGTTACGACTGCAAATGAAATTCCTTTAGAAAATGGGGTCACAAAATGGCATTGACTTTCTTTATCTGCCCGACTGCAGGCGACGGATGCGAGCTTCAAGCGGAGGATGGGTTGCAAAAATCGCCATAAGCGGCGAACGCGCGCGACCGGCAATTTTTAGTGTCGACACCGTCTGACTTTTCGGATTCACAAGGGCTTGCATGCTTTCTAATGCCTGCAATGCCGAAATCATTTTGTCGCGGCCGGCATATTTGGCGCTGCCGGCATCAGCACGAAATTCACGACGACGTGAATAGGGAGCGATAACCAGAGCCGTTCCTAACAAGAAAAGGACGTTTTCAAGCACCATCATGACGGCAAAACTCAAGAAAAACGAATTGCGTCTGTTGCCTAGAATCATATTGGTTACAATGTCGGCGACAAAGTAAACAACAGAATTGATCACGCCTTGCAGAAGAGTCATGGTCACCATGTCCCCGTTTGCAATGTGCGTGATTTCGTGACCTAAAACGCCTTCGAGTTGGTCAACGTTCATGCGATTGAGTAACCCCGATGAAATTGCAATCATCGAGTTGTGTTTGGACGGGCCCGTAGCAAACGCATTCACTTCTTGGCTCGGATAAATTCCGACTTCAGGCATTTTAGGCAATTGAGCCCGTTTGGCGAGGCTGTAAACGATATCAAGGAGCCGTCGAAGCGATGGATCGTGGGTGTTAGGGTCGATGACCTGTACGCCCAGCCGGCGTTTTGCGAACCATTTTGACAAAAGAAGAGAAATAAAAGCGCCACCAAAACCAAAGAGAACGCAGTATGCGATGAGAAACGGATAACCTTGGGTGGGGATGTGAAAAACTGAGGCCAGAATGCTGAACACAATGCTGACCATGAAAAACACGAGAAAGTTCAGCGTAATAAAAAGAAATACTCGTTTTGCAATTGCCATAATTTTTTAGCTCCTATTTTTTCGCGCTTTCACTTTTAACGGCCTCAGTCTTAGTAAACGTCAACTGATCGTCCTTAACGTCGACGAAAACCCGACCGCCTTTGGTGAGCGACCCGAACAGGATATCGTCAACCAGCGGTTTTTTCAATTGTTCGTCTACAGTTCGTGCAAAAGGGCGTGCGCCATATTGCGGCTGGTGCCCTTTTTTAAATAGCCAGCGTACGGCTTCTGGCGAAACCGTAAGGTTGATCTTTTTCTTTTTAAGTTGGTCGGCGAGTTCAGCGATAAATTTTTCAACAACTCGAATGAGAATCGGTTCAACAAGACTGCCAAATTCAATAATGCCGTCGAGCCGGTTTAAGAATTCGGGGCGAAATTGCTTTTTTATGGCGTCGAGTGAACGCGCCGAACTTCGCTCGGGAAGCACGCCCATCGCGCCTTTTGAGGCCTCAAATGCTCCCGCATTGCTTGTCATGATTAAAATCGCGTGGGTAAAATCGGCCACGCGACCGTTGTTATCGGTGAGTTTTCCGTTGTCCATAACTTGAAGCAAGATGTTGATGAGATCGGGGTGGGCCTTTTCGATTTCGTCCATCAACACAACAGCGTGTGGGTGTTTATTGAGTGCTTCGGTCAATTGGCCACCCTCTTCGTAGCCTACATATCCGGGGGGGGCGCCGACGAGGCGAGACACCGCGTGTTTTTCCATGTACTCGCTCATATCGAAGCGCAAAAATTCGATGCCCAAATTTTTTGCCAATTGTTTGGCAAGTTCCGTTTTGCCGACACCAGTGGGGCCAGCGAACAAAAATGAACCGATGGGTTTGTTTTCGCGACCCAAGCCGGTGCGTGCAAGCTTAATGGCCGACGCCATCTTTGTGACGGCGGCATCTTGACCAAAAATGACCGCTTTCAAGTCATCTTCAAGTGTTTTCATTTTTTCTTTGTCTGAAACGGTAACGCTTGCAACGGGAACTTGCGCCATTGACGAAACAACTTTTTCGACATCTTTTACCGAAACTGCCTGGCGATCATCAGACAATGATTCGATTCGGATGCGCGCACCGACTTCGTCCATGACGTCAATGGCTTTATCGGGCAATTGCCGGCCGTTTATATATTTTGCGGACAATTCCGCTGCTGCACGCAGGGTCGCTTTTGAATAGCTGACATTGTGATGGTCTTCGTATTTGTGCTTTAAACCTTCAAGAATCTTGACCGTGTCTTCAACGCTCGGTTCGTGTACGTCGATACGTTGAAATCGCCGTGCGAGGGCCCGGTCTTTTTCAAACGCATTTCGATACTCTTTATGGGTTGTCGAACCGATGCAACTAATAGAGCCGTCAGCAAGCGCCGGTTTTAATAAATTCGAAGCATCCATAGCGCTACCGGTTGTGCCGCCCGCTCCGACGACGGTATGAATTTCGTCGATAAACAGAATTGCTTTCTTGCGCTTTTTTAAATCCGTTACGACGCCTTTGATGCGCTCCTCAAAATCGCCGCGAAATTTGGTGCCGGCGATCAACGCTCCCATATCGAGGGAGAAAATCTCCGCTTCACGCAGATTTTTGGGAACGTTACCATCAACAATTCGTTGTGCAAGCCCGTCGGCCAATGCCGTTTTGCCAACGCCGGCCTCGCCGATGAATAAAGGATTATTTTTTGTTCTTCGGGCTAAAACCTGTATCGCGCGGCTAATGACGTCTTCACGGCCGATAAGAGGATCGGTTTTGCCCTGTTTGACTCGTTCGTTCAGATTTACGGTAAACGCTTCAAGCGGCGACTGCGTTTGCTGATTGGGAGAACCTTGCGCATTGCCGGTACCGTCATCCGGCGATTGAAGCGGCAAACCACTTCGGTTCGGAACGACTCCGTGTGAAATGTAGTTAATAATATCGAATTGTTGAACCCCGTATTTTTCGAGAAAGTAAACGGCGTGCGATTGACGTTCGTTAAAAAGCGCAACCAGCACGTAACCGGTGGTCACTTCGCTTTTGCCGGCGCTTTGCACTTGGATGGCCGCGCGTTGCAAAAGTCGATGAAACGCAATGGTAAGCTCGGGCTTCCAGGTCGGGAACTTTTGTATTACCGAATTATCGATCTTGGGGGCATGTTGCGTTAAAAATGTTTCGAGTTCACCGCGTAACCGAGGGATGTCCGCTCCGCAGTTGATAAGAATTTCATTCGCGTCTGGATTGTCAAGCAAAGCGAGCAGCACGTGTTCAAGACTCACAAATTCATGATGGTTCATGGCCGCGAGCCGTACCGCTTCGTTTAATGATTGTTCCAGCTTTGGATTGAGCATGTTGTTTTCGTGCTCCTTACGCTTTCTCCATCACGCATTTAAGCGGATGCTGATTTTTTCGCGCGTAATCGTTCACAATATACACCTTAGTTTCTGCAATTTCGTGACTGAATACTCCGGCGACGCCTGAACCTTGATGATGAACCTGCAGCATAATTGTATTCGCCTCCTCGATGGTTTTGCTAAAAAACTTCTGCAAAACGTGGACCACAAAATCCATCGGCGTGAAATCATCGTTGAGTAAAACCACCTTGTAAAATGACGGTTCTTTCAGCTCCGGTTTCGGTTTGACGAGCGTTTGGGTACCACTGCGTCCATCGTTGCCTTCGTTATTATTGTCAGGAGTGGACTCGTCAGCCACGTCGACCTCGTTTAATTAAGAATTTGTGGCGAAAACAAAATTCGTCAAGTTGTCGCTGTTTCTAATTTTAACATAGACTATGGCGGGGGAGATAGCACTTAGCCGGGTTCGACGAGCGACTCTTTAACGACCTTCCAGACGCTTTCATTGAGACTGTCGGGGCTAATCACCAAAACGGGAATAGGGTCACTTTCGACCGACTTTTGCACAGTTGATGGCACGACGCCGTAGCCGCCAAATTCGTCGAACCATAGTTTTCGCAACGCGAGTGAGTTACTGATAAAAGTCTTGGTGCCGGACTTACGTTTCTGCTGGCCGTATTCGAACGGACTCATGACGCAAAATTGCTTACTCGATTCAACAGTTTCAAGGGTTTGAACGCCAAGCTCGAGAAAGTGGCGAAGTTTAGCACGTCCCGGCATGCGCGCGGTTAAAATTATGTCGAAGTCGCCATTTAAAAATTTGGCGTCGAGATCGTCTTGATCGATGACATCAAGTTGAACCGTTTTGGCCTTTGAGTGATCAAGTATTGCATGGGCCGCTTTGAGTGCGAGCGTACCTAGACCTTCAAGCGTCCCCATGTGAATGTGCGGCGGAAACTGCTCCTCAAGAGCCTCACGTAGCGCACTTTCAAGCCGGCGTGAATTTTGGGAATAAACTTCGGCTAGTCGATACGCTGCCGGCGTCCACGCGGCTTTGCGGCGTGCACTTCGATCGAGAAGCGTCACCGAAAATTCTTTTTCTAGCTGGCTGATCAGTCGCGACAATTGCGGTTGGCTGAGTCCGACGTGCGCGCTCGCCCCCGTAAGATTTTTGTATGCGATCGAACGTGTGAGAACCGAAAGTGGCCAGTGAAGTGTATCCATTGGGGAGTGAATTAACTCGCCAGCCGCCAAATGTTCAAGAAGATTTTTACGATTTGTTGTGGCGACCGGCAAATGATGCACAATATGAGCTAAGCTTGTTTTGCTGAGAACATTCGAATCCGAAGTTGAGGCGCGGGTGGTAGAATCGTTTTTACTAGCGGCGGGGATTGATGGGCACCCGTTGCAAAGAGTTCAAACGCAGTGACATAAAAAGGCGTTCATTGGTATGGCGGATTGAACTCGGACGTTTTAATG
>JAJYHS010000258.1 GCA_021784635.1 bacterium | reverse complement strand
ATTTATCCGGCATTTTTCATTACAGCAACGAGGGGGTGGGTAGCTGGTATGATGTCGCTTGTGCCGTTAAACGATTAAAAAAATTGACATTTGAAATTGAGCCGATTTTATCTTGCGATTATCCGACACGTGCCAAGCGTCCGCGTTACAGCGTATTAGATAAATCGAAACTCAAAGCTGCAATTAGTATTAAAATTCCACACTGGATGGAGAGTTTAGAAAAATGTCTGAGCGAAATATCTTAATAACCGGCGGCGCCGGATTTATCGGATCAAATTTTGTCGAATACTATCTCGAATCCCATTCAGACACACGGGTGTTCAATCTCGACAAACTCACCTATGCAGGCAATTTGGAAAACCTCCGGTTGGCCGAAAAAAACTCGCGTTACTCGTTTATTCACGGTGACATTTGCAATCGCGCTCAAGTTGAAAAAATATTTTCGGAATACAAGATTGACGGGGTTATTCACTTTGCCGCCGAATCACACGTCGACAACTCAATCTCCGGCCCCGCCGCTTTTATCCAGACGAATATAGTTGGGACTTTTACGCTCCTCGATGTCGCGCGCAATCAATGGATGGCAAAGCCGTTTGCCGTAAAATCGGAATTCGAACATGCGCGGTTTTTGCACGTGTCTACCGACGAAGTTTATGGAGCTCTTGGCAAGGACGGGCTTTTTGTTGAAACGACCGCCTATGCGCCGAACTCGCCCTATAGCGCCTCAAAGGCGAGCTCCGATATGATTGTACGAAGTTACTTTCACACTTATGGGTTAAACGTCGTAACCACCAACTGCAGTAACAATTACGGACCGAAACAACACTCTGAAAAACTGATCCCGACTGTGATTCGAACAGCTCTGGCGGAGTTGCCTATTCCTGTTTACGGTCGCGGCGAAAACATTCGCGACTGGCTCTACGTTTTAGATCACTGCCGCGGCATTGACTTGGCCTTCGAAAAGGGACGCCCCGGCCAAACGTACAACATTGGCGGCCGCAACGAGCGAAAAAATCTCGATATTGTCGAAACCATCTGCGAAATTTTAGACCGCAAAAGGCCACGCGAAAACGGACAAAGTTATAAGCAATTGATCTCGTTCGTCGCCGACCGACCTGGTCACGATTTTCGATATGCTATCGATGCGACAAAAATTGATACCGAACTCGGCTGGCGGGCAAAAGAAACATTTGAAACCGGCATCGAAAAAACTATCGACTGGTATTTGCGTTAAACTTTGGGCGAGCGTCCGTTATGAGTGAAATCGAAAAAAGGATGGGCCAAACCAACGATATTCCCTATGCTGGGCTTTGGCTTCGACTCAAAGCCATTCTCGTCGATTGCATCATTCTGCTACCAGCGTGGTTTTACATTATACTTTACCCGTTTAAATCGAGAGCCGATGCCGCCGTGGCGGCCGTTGCCATTTTGTTTATAACAGGAATTGTGTATCCGATTTGCTTTCATGCAAAATGGGGACAAACGATCGGCAAGATGATTCTAAAAATCAAAGTTACGAAACCCGACTTTTCGGACATTGGCATTCGTCACGCCATCATGCGAAGCTCAGTGGATACAGTTTTTGCCGTGATTTACTCGGCCATTCAAGTGCAGGCCATATACTCGGTTTCAAAAGAACAGTTTCAGCAATTGGGGGCAATAGCGCGATCGACTTTAATTTCAGGCGCAACACCCCACAGTCTAAGTGCTCTCAGTTATACTTGGGGTATCGGGGGAATTCTTGTCATTCTTATGAATAGAAAAAAACGGGCCCTTCGCGATTTCATCGGCGAAACAATACTGATTAAAATTTGACCCCGCATCGCAATAGGTAAATTCGAGGGGTCTCCAGAGTGCGCATACTATCAAGAATGGCGGAGAGAGTGAGATTCGAACTCACGATGGCCTTGCGACCATGGCAGCGTTCCAGGCTGCTGGATTAAACCACTCTCCCATCTCTCCGGATTTATCGCTTCTTCGCAAAAAAATCTTTTAGCAGGGATGCACACTCACTTTCAAGCACCCCGCCAACAATTACAGGCCGGTGATTTAATCGTCCGTCACTTAAAGCCTGATAAACAGATACAACGGCTCCGGCTTTTGGATCAACAGCGCCATAGACGACGGTCCTTAGCCGCGCCTGGATAATTCCACCGGCGCACATGAGACATGGTTCAAGCGTGACGTACAAATCACAGTCAATCAACCGCCAACGGTTGAGCTTTAACGCCGCACGCTCGATAGCTAGCATTTCAGCATGCGCCGTGGGGACGCGAAGAGCTTCTTTTTCATTAAAAGTAGAGGCAACAATTTCGTCGTTTCGAACAACAACCGCTCCTATCGGAACGTCCCCGGCTGCTTCTGCAAGGCGCGCCTGGGCAATGGCCGCGCGCATGAAATCATCGTGTGTGCTCATCTCCACTACATTACCAGTTGACAACGCATGGCGCAATCGGCAGTTTGGTCGAATCCGTTTGAAGGGCAGGTGATTGATCAATGGCCATCGTTCGTATTCGCGAAGGCGAGGCGTTCGAGCAAGCATTTCGGCGATTCAAAAAAGCGTGTGAAAAGTCAGGTATTTTATCTGAACTCAAAAAGCGCGAACATTTTGAAAAACCGAGCGTGCGAAAAAAGAAAAAAAGTTTGTCGGCTCGAAAACGCGCATTGAAAAAAGGGCGTCGCCCGGTCTAATTTAATTTTTAGGGAGCGGATGAAGCCCATTCGCTCTTTTAGTTTATACCATCCAAATGAGGTTTATCATGGCAATGAAAGAAATCATCTTGAATGACATGAAAAACGCAATGAAAGCGCAAGACGCCGTAAAGCTCTCGGCGTTGCGCTTTTTACAGTCGGCAATCAAAAACAAAGAGATTGAACTACGCCCGAAGGCCATTGCTGACCAAGACGTTATAGCAGTGATCAAAAAGCTTTGTAATCAACATAAAGACTCCATCGAGCAATACTCCAAAGCGGCAAGACAAGATCTTGTCGACAACGAACAGGCGCAGCTTAAAGTCATCGAAGCTTATTTGCCGAAGCAAATGTCGCGTGAAGAATTAGAAAAAGTCATTGTGCAAATAATTGCCGAAACAAAAGCGGCATCGATGAAAGACATGGGGGCCGTCATTAAAGCGACAATGGCTAAGACGGCCGGCGCTGCCGACGGAAAAATGATCAGCGAAATCGTAAAAACAAAACTCGGTTAACTTGCAGAGATTATTAAATGCGGTTTAGCCCAGAGTTTATTGAGCGCGTTCGCGATGCCAATAACATTGTGGACGTTTTTTCAGAGTACACACCACTTAAGCGGTCCGGTGGCCGCCTTATGGGGTTGTGCCCTTTTCCGGGTCATAACGAAAAGACGCCGTCTTTTTCTGTGTCAGAAGACAAACAAGTCTACTATTGTTTTGGCTGCAAGCGTTCGGGCCAGATTTTTACCGCGCTTCAGGAACTCAAGGGGCTTAACTTCCCCGAAGCCGTCGAATATTTAGCCAAAAAAGCCGGCCTGCCCATCCCAGCCGAGAGCAAGACATCTCAAGTCCAATCAGGGGCAAAGATTCGCCGAGAGAAACTTCTCAAAATCAATCAAGTGGCTAAAGCGCGCTACCACGAAGCATTTGTAAAATTGCCTTCAGATCACCCCGCTCGCCTTTATGCTAATAAGCGCGGACTTTGCGATGAAATTGTGCATTTATTTTCGATTGGGTATGCTCCCTCTCAGAAGGATGCTTTGTCGCGAGAGCTCGCGCGTCTTAAAGCGCCACTTGATCTTGCAGAAAGTCTCGGAATTATTAAACGTGATCATAATGGCGACGGCCACTACGATATGTTTCGCGACCGTTTGATGTTCCCGGTGGTTTCACATAAAGGCGAGTGCGTTGGTTTCGGCGGTCGAGCGCTAGCCGACAATCAGCCGGCTAAATACTTGAACAGTTCCGAGTCAGAAATTTTCAAAAAGGGCGAAACATTTTATGGCCTTCATGAAACGGCTAAATTTATCCGTACAGAAAATTATGCCATCGTGGTTGAAGGCTATATGGATTTTATTTCTCTTTTTTCTGCGGGAATTAAAAACGTCGTAGCCACGTTAGGTACAGCTTTAACTGATTCGCACGCAAAGCTTCTCCATCGGTACACTCAAAATGTTGTAGTCTTATACGATGGCGACGAGGCGGGGAAAAACGGCGCCGAACGCAGTTTGCCTATACTTTTACGGCACGGATTGTTCCCAAAGGCTGTGTTTTTGCCTGATGAGCTTGACCCTGATGAATTCATTAAAGATCGCGGGGCAACTGAACTGGCAAACCATTTGCACGCAGCGCCGGATTTATTCTCCATTGTACTCGAACGTAAGCTCGTACATTATCGAGGTGGGGCATCAGAAAAGGTCACATTGTTGAACGATTTGACACCCATTCTTCAAAATATAGAAAATCCCAGCCTCAAAGATCTCTATATACAAGAAATTGCACAAAAAATCGGGGTTGAAGCGAGTTGGATCACCAAACACGGCAATGCTCAAGAACGCCCATTAGACCTTAAAATGGCACCTAAGGCACAAAATCAACCCCAAATAACCCGGTCCGAGGCCCCTGACGTCCTACAAATAGAGCCTAAGATCAAATTAAACGGGGCCCCGCGAGCGGAACTTTTTTTGCTTAACTTATCGTTAATGGACCGTGAAACCTTTGAAAAGGTCTTTTCCTTAAACCATGAACGTCTGAGAAAACACGCCCAAGCTCTCATTTCTGAAGGGGGAGGATTGGGGCTGGGGCTTGCTGAAGCCGGATCAGGAATCTCCAATCTTCGCAAAAAACTCGACAATCTATCCAAAGAACGAAAAGAATTCTTCCTTCCTTCCGGATCAAAACCTCTTATCAATCAGAAGATCTCGAAACTCTCCGAAATCAGGAGAGAAATTAAAGGAAGAACTGTCTCCCCCTTCGAATACAAGAAATATCTCAAACGGATCCAATCTCTTGAAGAAGCACTTGTCGAGGCCCGAAAGACAAGGGATGGCATTGACCGCGAAATCTGGCGAAATGACCGTATT
>JAJYHS010000007.1 GCA_021784635.1 bacterium | reverse complement strand
CGGGAATTTAGTCAAAGAATGAAGGTCAGCGAAAAATTCATCGAGCGCCTCGTACATCAAGTGTTTAAAGACCTTAAAGCGCAGGACATTATTACGTTTAAAGATAAGGAAGACCGCGTGTTTCGTCGCGCGTGCGACATTCTTGTTCAAGAGTATCAACGCGAATCCGATCTTGACCATGAGGTCAACCGCATGATGGATGATCTCGAACGTCAAAACCCGGGCCAATTTCAACGCTACAAAATGTTCCCGCTCCTGAAGAAAAAGTTAGCTAAAGAAAAGGGAATTGTTCTGTGACTTTGTCCGAAGAACGGCAAACTCATTTTGCACACCTCATCATCGACGGCATCTGGAATGACGATTTAGTTGATTACAGCGATGATGATGTGGCAATTAAAGTGGCCAAGCGCGCGATCGCAAAATTTGTCGCTGAAATGGAAGAAATTGACAAAAAAGCGAAAGCCATGGTGGCCTCACTTAAGCGTGGAGTTCCCGAGGGTTCACCGGAATGGGACGTTCTCTACGCAAAATATTTAGAGGAAGAACTTCGCCGTCGCGGCAACTAATTGAGGATTGTTATGAGTGTGAAACTGAAATCTTTGGTGCGGTTTTTTGCGGTAGTTTTCGTAATCGTCGGCGCGAGCGCAATTTCCCAGGCCGCGTACGCGGGTATTGAATGGCACGGACTTTATCGAGTTGAAGGGTACGCCATCAACGACCCGGAACTCGATACCTCGGTAGCAAGGGGTAAAGACTACGGCGTGCAAACGCTTATTTTGCGGCCCGAGTTTGTCGCAGCTGACGGGGTCTATATTTTTTCGCAGTTTAACGTGATGAACAGCAATGCGGGCGGTAACAATTTGGGCGCTGTTTTTGGCGACGGAGTAGGGGCCAACGGTAGTCAGCCGGGTACAGGTACTTCAAATAGTTCCGCAATATCAACCTATGAAAAATCAGAAGATTTTGTTGTAACCGAATTTTATTTGGAATTGAAGCAGGAGTTCGGCGAACTGTTTGCCGGCCGCATGCCGATTAATTTCGGTCTTGGCATGAGTTACAGCGATGGGGACGGATTATTCGATCACTATGTTGATACCCGAGACATGGTGGCGTATAAAATTCACATCGGCAATTTTTATGTCATGCCGATGTTTGGCAAAGTGGCTGACACCGATTTCTCCGGCGCCGACGGCGTCAACGAATGGGACTTAGAGGCGCAGTACAACAACCCGGATTCGAACTCGCAAATCGGCATTTTTTATCAAAACCGCATGGCTTCGCCAGCGGGCAATGATACCCCACAGTACGCCGTGAGTACGACGGCTCAACCCAACACCGTGCAAGCTGACCGGTTGGATATTAAGAACATCAGCGTATTTTTTAAGAAGACTGAAAAAAACTACAACGTCGGATTTGAAGCCTGCCAGCAAAGTGGAAATTTCGGCGTTGACAACTCCGCCGGTGCAAATGTGAAACTTGGCGGATTCGGCGCGGTTTTACAATACAACTATGCGCCGACGACAAGTCTGTGGGGTTTTGGTTTAAAATCGGGTTATGCGACCGGTAACGATCCTAAAACCGATAACGAATATGACGGCTTTTTCTTCAACCGCAATTATCACGTCGCGATGTTACTGTTTAGTCAACCGCTGGGCCGGGCAGACCTATTGCACACGGCTTTGTACGGCCGCCAAGATGCTTTGGGTAACCAAGGTAGTGGGCCATCCAACACACCGTCGACTGAAGATTCGGCCGATACCGAAGCCCTTTCGAACGCCTATTTTGTTTCTCCAAGTGTTTCAAGAAAATTTGGCGAACGGTGGAAGGGCATCGCGACTCTTACGGGCGCATGGCTGAACAATACAACCGTGGTTGACGGGACCCCCGGGACGAGTTTGAATTATTATACAGTGAATAGTGATTTAGGCTACGAAGTTGACCTAACAGCAGATTATCAAATTAGTAAAAATATCATGTGGCAGAATGAAGTGGGGGTCATGTTACCGGGCAAAGCCTGGACCGTGGATGGACAGTTTAAAAACAGTATGACTTATGGTTTGTTATCGAGAGCAGCCGTCAGCTTCTAAGTATCAACTTATGCGCGCAACTTTGTTTTTACATCTCAGCAGTGGCGACTAAAGACTGACAACTGGCAATGGCGGCTGCGAGCCCGAAGACGCTCCCGAACAGGGAAGTCGTGAGGGCACCCAGGGGGGATTTTTCTCCCCTGGGCTTTTTAAAAATAAAACATCAACATGCGGAGGATTTCAATGCGTAAGATTGTGACATTTATGGTTTGCACGTTAGCGTTAACCTTTTCTAGCTTGGCATGGGCAAGGCTTCTTCATCCTTTGGGAGTTGGGGTCGTCATTGGTACAACTACAGGGTTCACTGCCAAATACATTCAAGATCGCAAGATCGCCTATGACGGCACTCTCGGTTGGGGTGACGGCGATAATTTTCGCCTAAGCGGCGATATGCTTTGGCAAAAGCCGCGACTTTTTGTTGCGAATGAGCAGCCGTTTGACGGTTACCTAGGGGTTGGAGCCCGACTTCGTGATCGGGGGCAAAATAGCAGCAACAGTAACAACAACGGTGCGGAATTTGGCCCGGAAGGCATCGGCGGAATTAGCTATATGTTTCACAAACCGCGGGTCGAAGTATTTGGTCAACTCGGGCTCGTGATGGATATTATTCCCTCCACAGACGCGGATGTCGAAGTTGGCATTGGCGGCCGTTATTACTTCTAGCCACTCGACATCTTCATTGTAACGGCAGCGAAAATAAAAAACCGTGGCTGCATTTTAATACAGCCACGGCCGAAGGAGGGGGTTCAGCCGACCCTACTACCGCAAGGTCGCCTGTTTGTTGTTGGGTAAGTATCAAATTAAATTAGCTGCCAATTCCACTGCGGCAATAACCTGGGCCTATACCGTGCGTGCACTGCCATGGATCATTCACTGCAAATGGTGTTGGTATTTCGGGGTTCGCAAATTGCGGACGAAATTGTGCTCGAATCGAATTCGGCGCGCTGTTAAACGTTGACGATGGAGCAAATGTTGATCCTCCAAAGGTGGTGTTCATAGGCCCAGCGAAATTATTCGGCACAAATGGCCGGTTAATTTGCGCGAACTGATTGACTGGTGGCGCGAACTGGTTCGGCATCATTGGCGCGTTCGGCATCACCGGACGATTTGCTGCGAACTGGTTCGGAGCGAATTGATTGGGCCCAAACTGGCCGTTGAACGGCATACGGCCGTTCATATTCATGTTCATATTGTTCATGTTGTTGTAACCACCGTTAAATTGCGACAAAAGAGCGCGAGCGCTGGTTCGACCGCTGGCGCCACGATTCATGCTGATTCCATTCATGTTATTGACGCCAGGTATGCCTTGGTTTGCTGGCGCCGGGTTTTGACTGGTTTGTTCTTCTTCTTGCGCAAGTTTTAAAATTACTGGCGAAAGGCGATTGTATTCGTTGGCCACCGACGATGAGCAGGCGAAATCCGTGTTCGCTAAGTTGGCACAAGTGCGGCTACCGCCGTTTTTCCATTTTTCCACGATTGCAATGATGGGATCGTGAAAATTCGCTTGGATTCTATTAAATGCCGCTTGAGCTTGATATTGACCCATTGGCCCCATCGCCATGTAGTTCGGCAAATTCGCTTGGTATTGTTTGAGGCTTGCGACGTATTGTGGGCCAAGCGTTTTTATTTTATTCGCGTCGCGAGCAAAATCTTTGAGAACACTAAGATAATTTTCAAGTTGACTGCCATTAACGGCATCAGCCAACGCATTTAGGCTGTGTCGAGCCTTGCTGCGTGTACTCGAATCGTTACTAATGAGGTCCCGGCCGATATATTGTTTAAGGACTTTTTGGAGGGCCGTCAGCCGCTCTTTTCGAGGTAATGCTGAAATTCTTCGGCCAAAGCACGCCATGCGATCGGACCCATGTAACTTGTTACCGTACGCATCGACTTGGCATGAGACGCGTTCTTTCACTGCTGTTCTGATATCTGCACTTTCGTTTTTGAGAGATTTAAGTTCGATTGCGAGGGATTGAGTGCTGTCGCATCCGAAATCACTGCATCCTGAGTAGGTCACATTAACCTTATAATCTGTTTTCGCTAATGTCATTGGCGTACAGTTTGTGCCGTTGCTATCGCACTCTTCGCCAGCTTCGGTTCTTGTTACAGCTTGCGGTTTACCCCACTTATAGTAGGTGCTTGAAATGCCATTGCTATATACGTGTGGTTTGCGTTCACCGCTGTTAAATGGAATAAAAATTTTGCCGGCATTTTTGCTGCTTGCGGCTTGGTTCGCAGCATTACCGTTACTACTGCCCGGTGCTCTAATGTGCGGGGCAGTCCTTGAATTTTTATTCGTGGTTTTTGCCATTTTTTTCTTGTGCGGGGGAACTTGTTTGCCGGGGCACAGACCATGGCACATGTGTTGAGTATTTTTGACTGCACCTATCATATGGGTGATCTGTTGGGGCGACGGTGAACAAGTCAGGTATGCATTCACACGTTGTGCACCCCGTTTACCGGCTGGCCTCATTTTCATGAGATGTATTGCGTGCGCGACCTGAACATTGGTACACGGATTAAGTGCCCACGCCGCTTGGCCCACAATCATGAGGGCAACGATCAAAATTCCATAAATTATGGAGTGATCGTTTAAGTTAAACTTTTTCATCTTGTCCTCCTTCTGGACATGCTTCCCTAACCTTCAATAAAACAAAAATCGATCCGAAATCGGCATGTCGATGCCAGGCAGATAACTGATCGAATTTACTGCGAGAAATTAAATGCTGTAGCATTGTCAAAAAGATGAACACGTGCCGAACTTTTAAGTGCCGGGGCGTTTTTGAAAGTCGGCTTTCAAGGAATTCAAATAGTTACACGTTGTCGTCATGTGAGATCAGAAAGTGCCGAAACATGGCGCCGCAACTAGTCTGGTTGCCGAAAATTGACACTGATTTTTGTAAATGAGACATCTAAAGCCGCAAAATGCGATTACGTGACTCCTCAATTCGGCATCCGAATTGCTGTTTTTTGACCCGTAGCTTAGTGCCATAGCTTTATTTAAAGGAGCCGATCCATGTTTTTACGCAAAAACCATTCGTCAACTGTGTTGTCTAATCTGACTTTTTTTGGAGCTGCCCTAATGGCTCTTGCGGTGTTACCTGGCTGCGGTGGTGGTCATTCTGCGAACGAAGTACAGCTTTGGAAGACCCGTTTGCAAAAAGTTTGTTCATCGACAAATGCGCTCAATATAAATAAGGACATGCAGGATACTCTTCAAAAGCTGAGTAATATTGGGCCCTCATGGGTTGTGCGCACGGTTTTGGTATCGGATAGCGCCGAAAGTCTCACCGCTAAAAATTTAACACCGCCCGATATCACGATTTACAGCCAACTCCCGGTACAAAATACGGCCACGCAGTTGAATCAAGCAAATGCAATGCAAGTCAATTCTCCCGACCTTATGCACGTCACGTTGAACTGCAACACGCTTATGGCGACTTATTTTGGCCCTGGCGTGAATTCGCAAAGCGGAGTGACCGGTTTAATTAAAGAACCAACTAATAAGTGGACCGACAACGTTGGGGACCTCACCAAAACCGACCTCTATATCAGTGATGCAACGGATGAAATCGTCAATCCAACTACAAATAAGCCAACGCCGGTTAAAGTTGATATCCACATTCAAAAAGTTGTTCCCGATTATACTGACCCGACACAGGGCGAGCGTCAATGGGCCGAAGAAAAACAAAACGCCAACACTTACGGAATTCGCACTTATACAATTACAATCACACAAAAACTCCCGTGGACTCAACCGCGCAAGCTTGTCATTATGCAAACGGTAGAACCGAATCCGAACGCCACAGTGAAAGTTTCTGCTGATGTTTTGGCAATGTATCTCGGTACTCTTCCGCCGACTTATGTCGCTCAAATGCTTAAGTCGACCAATCGCGAAATACGTAGACTCGGTAAGGCGGCAAGTGGTGGTGAAAAAGGACTCATCGCTTTTGTCCGCTCGGCGGGGAATAAGAAATTGTCGGTCGACATTAATATTTTAGAAGAAGCGCGAGCTGCGTTTGCGGCGGCGCATGCCTCCTTGCAAAAACAAAGAAGTACGAGCCGTGGCGCCAAAGCAATACATCAGCCGCCCGCGACGTTGCAACCGGTTACAGTTGTGGCTCCGAATCAATCCGTTCTAAACAAGATCAAGTCTCAATCACAGGCGTTTATTCAATCGCTCAAACCGAAAACACTTAGTGCAAATGTGCAGATGATACCTGTGAAGAAGTTTTCGCCGAAAGAGCTTTTGCAGATTGATCATAGCGTTCTGACTGCAAATCTCAGCAGCGCGGCTAATGTGCAAGCTAAAGCTCCGGCGGCCGCAAAGGCGATTTCAACTGCAAACAATGCAATTTTGACTCAATCGCTTGCTGACGTGGCAAAAAGAGCGCAAACGCGCGAATCGAAGTTCGCGTCTAAAATTGCTAAGCAACTCAGCTCGCAAATTCAATCGGCGAATTCGGCACAACCGGTAACTGTTTTGAATAAAGTAGTGATTACCGGAAACGAAGCTTATTAATCGACCACGCCAAGTTAAACAATTTCAAGGCGCGCGTGTTTAGCCATAAATTTCTTTAGCGATTTATCGGCAAACAGTACTGACACTTTGGTTTGATCGCCACTGCCTTCTACTTGAAAAATTGAACCTACGCCAAAAACAGGGTGGCGTACGCGCTGCCCGCGTTTGAATGTCCCGCGCGCCGGCGACAACTCTTCAAAACTATCGTTGGTAAACTCGTCGCGGGTGAATTCGTCGGCCTGCCAATGTGACGGCTCGGCAAGGGTCGTTTGCGCGGTACTGCCGTTACCGAATTTATCGATAAATCGCTTTAAAAACGCCGGCTGTTTCAATTTTGCGTTTGTCGTTAGATACTCGTCAGGGATTTCGCTTAAAAAACGGCTGTGCGGGCGTATTTCTTCTTCACCCCAGACGCGGCGTGAACGCGCATAACTCAAAAATAGGTTTTCGCGCGCACGAGTCATCCCGACATAACAAAGCCGCCGTTCTTCTTCGAGGCGATCCGGTTCAGATTCATTAAGACTTTGCTCTGAAGGGAAGAGCCCCTCCTCAAGGCCTACAATAAAAACATTTTTGAACTCGAGACCTTTTGATAAATGTAGCGTCATAAGCGTCACGGCATCTTGTTCGGGGTTGTCGCGATCCGCGTCTGAAACTAGCGCCATTTCTTCGAGAAATGCCGCAAGCGTTGCTTCGCTTTCGTCGCGTTCATTCTCAAATTGCAAAAGCGCATTTTGAAATTCTTCAAGGTTTTCAAGCCGTGCTTGCGCTTCGGGAGTGTTCTCTTCTTTAAGTTTCATTGCGTACTGGGTTTCGTCCAATATGCGCAGGTAAACTTCAGAAGGCGTGAGATTCGTCAGTTCAGCGCGCAGTTTATCCGTCATATGTCTGAAGTTTTGCAATTTATTGCAGGCGCCGGAGTGAACTAAGCGTTTGACGGCGACCTCTTGAGCTGCGTCGTAAGCAGAGATTTTATTTTGCGTGGCGAATTTCAAAACTTCATCAAGAGTCGTGCGGCCTATCCCGCGCGCGGGCGTGTTCACAATTCGAAAAAATGCGACATCGTCGGTCGGGTTGAGCAAGAGCCGCATGTAACAAATGACGTCTTTGATTTCTTTGCGCTCATAAAATTTGACCGTGCCAATCACGCGATAGGGGAGTGACTCGCTCCGCAACTGCTCTTCAAGCACGCGCGACTGAGCATTGGTGCGATAAAACACGGCTATGTCGTTGAGCTGATATTGGCGTGCCAAAATAAAATCACGAATTTTGCGCACGACAAATCGCGCTTCGTCGTATTCGTTATTTTCAGCTTGCACGGCGATTTTTGATCCGTGCGTATTTCGAGTGAAAAGAGTTTTGCTTTTGCGTTGCGTGTTTTTTGCGATCACATGCGATGCTGCTCCAACAATATTTTTCGTTGAGCGGTAATTCTCTTCGAGTTTGACGATCTTCGTTTCAGGAAAATCTTTTTCAAACTCGAGAATGTTGCGGATATCCGCGCCGCGCCAGCTGTATATCGACTGATCTTCATCGCCAACCACACAAATGTTGCGATGTTTTTGGGCGAGCAATTTCACAATCAAATACTGTATGTGATTCGTGTCCTGATATTCGTCGACGAGCACGTAATGAAATTGATTTTGGTAGGATTCGAGCACTTCTGGATACTTTTGTAAAATGGCGTGTGTTTTCAAAAGTAAATCGTCAAAATCTACGGCATTGGCTCGCTTCATTTCGTCTTCGTAGATGCGATAGATTTCAAGAGTTGTTTCATCTAGCCGGAAGAAAGCGCTTGCCGGCACTTTTTCGGGGGTAAGACCCAGCATTTTTGCCTGGCCGATCGAGTGGCGGATGGATTTTGGCACATAAACTTTGTCGTTTAGATTTAAATCTTCGCAAATACGTTTGATGAGGCTCAGTTGGTCGCTGTCATCATATATGACAAAAAAGGGTTGGTACCCCAGTCGGTGAATCTCTTCACGCAAAAAGCGGGCACAAAAGGAGTGAAAAGTCGATATCCACATCTCTTCGTGGATGGGTACGCCAGCTTGATGTAAAAGAGACTCTATGCGGGAACCCATTTCGCGCGCGGCTTTGTTGGTGAACGTAACAGCCAAAACTTGCCCGGGAGTGGCTTCGCCTTGCAAAATTAGGTTTGCTACACGGTAAGTTAGAACCCGGGTCTTACCCGACCCAGCTCCCGCCAATATCAATAACGGGCCAGAAAGTGTCTGAACCGCCTCTAACTGTGCTGGATTGAGGTCATTTTGTAGTTGCTCTTGTTTCATTTGGCCCATGTTTTAGCATGCGGACCCGCCCAAGCCCAGTTTCGACTTGATTTTTAGTGCGATTTCTAAGACAACCAAAGGCTCTATTAGGAGTTATGGATGGCAAAACTCAGTTCGATTAATAAAAACAACCGTCGACGTGAAAAGGCAACGAAGCACTGGAAGGCCCGCCGCGAATTGCGCGCGAAATCACTCGATTTGAAGCTTTCAGATGTAGAACGCGAGGCCGCGTTTTTAAAATTACAGAAAATGCCAAGAAATGGTTCGCCAATTCGCGTTGTTAACCGTTGTGCCATCACCGGCCGTCCGCGCGGCAATCTGACCAAATTTGGCCTTTCACGGATTAAATTTCGCGAGTTGGCATTGCGTGGAAAGATCCCCGGCGTTACCAAGGCATCTTGGTAACTTACCTTACAATTTTTTGAACGATTGCAGCGCTTACCGCTTTTGTGGCTAGAAGTTCGGTGCGGTAATCCATCGCGCCTTTTTGGCTCGCGAATAAACCTATGCTCACGCGAAACCATTTTCTACCGCGTACCACGGCCGGTACATAAAATGCACTATACCCTTGTTTTTTAAGCTTTGCCGCTCGCGCGCGTGCCTGCCGTTGGTTGGCGTACGAGGCAATTTGCACGGTGTACTTACCAATCGCGGTTGTCGCAACGGGAGGCAATTGCATCGAAACATGGCGTTTCAAAAGTTTGCGAGCTTTTGCGGGGCTTAAATTATTTGCCACGCGATCGGCGGCATTGGCTTCAGAATTCGGACTTATTGAAGCAATGTTGCGGCTGTTTTGTAAGTTACTTTCGCTCGAGTTGAAATGCGTACGTTTTGTGTAGCCACTCAAGTGATTTGTAGAACCGTTCTGTGCAGTTGTTTGGTCTGCAGTCTGACTTGAAGCTTGAGCGTTTGCGCTCGCCGGCTCGCGTGCCGCATTGATAAATTCTTGAGCAAGACTCTTAGTTTGTTGATCGTTAATCGGCTTCGTTGCCGGGTTGCTTGCTGTATTGTTCGCGTCGGCGACCTGCGAATTACCATTAAACTGTAATTCGAGAGCCGCCTGGCGGTAGTTGCTGTCGCTTACTTGCTTACCGACATACGTTCCAACAGAAAAAGAAAGAAGAGAAATGAAGAATATGAGCACCAATTTAAATACGGTGTCGGCTTTCGAACCGCCGCCAGGATTAGACATAAAGACCCCCCAAACAATATAAAAGCTTTTTTACTCTCTATATTATATCGTACCGTTGCTAGGCAAGTTGGGTCAAATCTTTGCACACTTGACAAAAGACCTTCAACCATCAACCCTGCCGTCATGATTGAGATCGATAAAGCCCTACAATCCGCTAAAGAAGCTGCAAAAATTGGCCGCCAAGTGATTATGTCTTACTATGGTCGAATACGCCATGTTGAAGAAAAAAATCAGGCAGGTCTTGTTTCTGAAGCCGATCGCGAAAGCGAACTTGCCATCACTCAATTTTTAAGACGTGCTCATCCCGAATATTGGGTACTCGGTGAAGAGGAGAGTTTTGCAAAACAGGGCTTTGGCCCAGTCGAAATTTTACGTCAGTCGGGTGTCTGGCTTGTGGACCCGCTCGACGGCACGACAAACTACGTTCATCGTTTGCCTTTTTTTTGTGTCAGCATCGGCCTTGTATTTCAAAACGAATTGCAGGTGGGTGTCGTTGACGTGCCGATTTTAGAGAAAGTTTATTGGGCGGCGAAAGGGCGCGGTGCTTTCGTGAACGACGTGCCGCTAATAGTAAGTGAACGTGATCGAGTACAAGACGCGCTTCTTGCCACTGGATTTTCTATGTACGACAAAACAGTATTGAAAAAGCAATTGGGAATTTTTGGCGATTTAGTGAGCCAGGCGCGCGGAGTTCGCCGAGCTGGCTCGGCGGCGATGGATCTTTGCTGGGTTGCTGAAGGCGTATTCGACGGCTATTGGGAGAGTAATTTAAAACCGTGGGATACGGCGGCTGGAGCGTTGCTTGTGAAAGAGGCCGGCGGAGTTGTTACAACTTACGACGGAAAACCGTACGATCCGTTTGACGCGACCATCGTGTCGGGCAACCCGCAACTTCAGCCGGTATTGAGAAATCGAATTTATGAATACTGGCGCTAATTATTAGAACTAGCCGGCAGTCCTGTCAAAAATCAGCGACATTAAGCTCGCGCAACGACAAATTTCTTTTAGGCAATAATTGCCTATTTTCAAAAAACCGTAATGGTTTTGCGCTCGACCTCAAACAAAGTCCTGTTGGCATTTGAGTTGCTCCTGAAATGGTCAGGGGAGTGTGTGAGTTGTTTAACCGACTCCACGGCTACTCAAAAAGGGGGCGAATCGTGGCAGAACAAAAAGCACCGGAACCGGCACCAGCGGCGGCACCAGCACCATCCGGTGGAAAGCCAACCTTATTTATCATTTTGGCCGTTGTGAACATGTTAGTTGTGGCCGCCGTCGGAGCAATGATTTTTCTCAACCGAAAACGGCAAGCCTCGCAAACTACAATTCAGCAGGTAATAAACGCTGAAGCCACGCAAGAAAAGAAAGAACAAGAAAATCCCGAATTCATCGGTAAACTTGTTCCCCTTGATACATTCCTCGTTAATCTCGCCGGTAGTCGAGGACAAAAGCTTGTAAAAGTTGATATGGAGCTTGAAGTCAGCAATACCGCCGTTGAAAAAGAAATCAACACGATCATGCCGAAAATTCGCGACATTATAATCATAATTCTGTCTTCTAAAACGTATGCGCAAATTGCCACAGCTCAAGGCAAAGACGAACTGCGCAACGAAATTCGCGATAAAGTGAATTTGTTTTTAACAAAGGGCCGAATCAAACGCGTATATTTTACGGAATTTATTTATAACTAAAAGAAGGGTTAAGAGACGGTATGAGCCAAGTTCTGTCACAAAGTGAAGTCGACGCGCTCCTCGCCGCAGTATCAGAGGGTGAAATTGCCGGGCAAGACGCAAACGGTGACGCCGGTGGAGCGGGCGCGGTTGAAAAAAAAGACGATCGCATCGTCGTTTCGTATGATTTAACGAGCCAAGATCGGATTATTCGCGGTCGGTTGCCGCAACTTGAAGTTATATACGAAAAGTTTATGCGGTCGTTCCGCGTCTCGCTCTCGTCAGCTTTAAGAAAAATTGCGACGCTCAACCACGCGAGCACCGATTTTTTGAAATTCGGCGAGTTCATCAACACTCAACCGATGCCGACCTGCATGAGCGTGTTGCGTTTCAATGCCCTACGCGGTTCGGTTTTGTTCGTTGTTGAATCAAAACTTGCGTACGCTCTTGTTGACAATTTTTTCGGCGGTGCCGACCGACCTTACACAAAAACTGAAGGCAAAGACTTTACTGCCATCGAGCTACAAATTATTCGAAAAGTCGTGGATTTGGCTATTGGCGATCTCGAAGAAGCATGGGCATCAGTCGAAAAAATCGATTGCTCGTTTTTGCGTACCGAAATTAACCCGCAGTTTGTCGGGATTGTTCCCCCGACAGATATAGTTATCGCTTCGACTTTCGACGTCGAACTTGAAAACGCGAACGGGATTATCACGCTCGTCATCCCCTATTCGACTATTGAGCCGATCAAACAGAAATTGCAGTCGGGATTTCAAGTTGAATCTGATCAAACAGATAAAAAACTTTGGTCATCCACCTTTATCGAGCAACTTTTAGGAACTGAAGTCGAGGTAAAAGTCGATCTCGGCGAGACCGAAGTGTCACTCGGGGATCTTTTGGAACTTAAAGCAGGCGATGTGGTTTCGCTCAATCAAGACGCCACGGGCGAGTTCGATGTACAAATTGAAGGAGTTCGAAAGTTTAAATCATACTATGGCATTCATCACGGTTCGGTCGCGGTTCAAATCACGCGGCCGGTTGAAAAGGGATGAATTCACGGGAGTGAAGGGGAAAAATTATGGCAGATGATCAAACCGCAAAAAAACTGGAAGAACCCGCTGAGACGGAAGCGGGGCCTGAAAGCCAACCGATCGAACAGGCGGTATCAAACGGCGAGGCAAAGCCCGAGCGAAATCTCGATCTCATTCTTGATATTCCGCTTAAGGTGACGGTCGAGCTCGGGCGAACCAAAATGGTTGTGAATGAACTTCTCAATCTCGGGCAAGGCAGCGTCATTGAATTGCAAAAGCTCGCCGGTGAGCCGCTTGAAGTTTTAGTCAACAACAAACTGGTCGCCCGGGGCGAAGCCGTCGTTGTAAACGAAAAATTCGGCGTTCGATTGACCGACATCATCTCGCAAACAGAGCGAGTGGAGCAATTGGGATGAAATTTCGATGGGGTTTTGTCGTTTGCGCAATTGTGTTGGGGGTGATTTTAACATTCGCCTTTTCGCCGATTTCGTTGGCCGATACTTCGACAGTTAAATCGACGCCGTTGACAGCAACCCCCGTAAAAGTGAAAAAAAATTTACCCGAATCGCAAATTCCAGTTTTCTTATCTAAATCGAATCCGCTGCAAACATCGATTAATCCGTGGGGGCGGTTACTTCTTAGTTTTTTGATCATCGGCATTGTCGGCGGTGGAATGATGTTTTTTGCTCGATGGTATTCGGGCAAACACCGTAAAAACGGCGACCCGAATAAAATCAGGGTCCTCACGCAACATCATTTGGGCCCCAAAAAAACTTTGGCGATTGTGCGCGTGGCCGGAGAATCCATTTTGATCGGTATAACCGACCACAATATATCAATGTTAAAATCGCTGTCGCTTCTTGACGACGAAATACCTAATAATGAAGCGGCAAATAATTTTCAACAGACGCTTGATCACGCGGATGAAAGGCAAACAGCGGCGACTTTCGACACCCTAAAGGCGCCTGTCGACGATGAACTTCAGCTTTCGCGAATCAAAGATCGTATTTCGACAAAACTTAAAAACTTGAGGCCGCTGTGAAGCGAATCGGTGCGTACTTTATTTTTATTTTCGTGCTCACCTGGTCGCATCATGCCTTTGCTCAATTAACGCTGCCGACTTTCAGTTTAGGGTACAAAAGCATCCACCAGCCGCAAGATTTTGTGAACAGTATTAAAATTTTATTGGGCCTCACTGTTCTCGCATTGGCGCCGGCCATTCTGATCATGATGACGGCATTCACACGTGTCGTCATTGTACTTTCGTTTGTACGGCAGGCGCTCGGTACACAAAATATGCCGCCGAATCAAGTCATTGTGGGGCTTGCGCTTTTCATCACCTTTTTCATCATGTCGCCCTTCTTACAAAATATAAATACAAGCGCCGTGCAACCCTATTTGAACAAACAGATTACTCAAGAGGTCGCACTTGATCGCGCTTTAGTTCCGATTAGACGATTTATGTTTAATGAGACGCGCGATTCCGATCTGGCGCTGTTCGTGCATTTATCCAAAATGCCTCAGCCCAAAACAAGGGCGGACGTGCCGACGACGGTACTTATACCCGCTTTTATTACCTCCGAACTGAAGACGGCGTTTGAAATCGGATTCATTATTTACCTGCCGTTTCTCATTATCGACATGATTGTGGCGAGTGTTCTCATGGCTATGGGGATGATGATGTTGCCGCCGGTGATTATTTCGCTTCCGTTTAAAATCATGCTTTTTGTTTTGGTTAATGGTTGGGCGTTGATTATCGGTTCTCTGGTGAAAAGTTTTGGATAATGGACGTTTGAAAGGAGCTTTTCAGCGTGACTCAAGAACTTGTTTTAAACCTTGGGCAAGATGCGATTCGGACAACGGCGTTGATTTCGGCTCCCATGCTGATTGCCTCGCTGGTTATCGGCTTGATCATCAGCGTTTTACAAGCGGTTACGCAAATTAACGAATCGACGCTGACGTTTGTACCAAAAATGGTTGTGATTTTTTTAGTTCTTGTAGTGGCCGGTCCCTGGATGTTGGCTGTGATGTCGCACTACACGACCGTGCTTTATCACAACATTGCATTTTTCGTGAGGGGTTAAGTGCCGAACATATATACGTTTAGTATGACTGAAATTTTAGCTTTTGCGCTTGTTCTTTTGCGCATGGCGGGTTTTGTTTTCGCGATGCCGATTTTTGGCAGCAACATGGTCCCAGCCCCGGTGAAGATTTTGTTCGCTTTGGCATTAACGTTTGTGCTGTTTCCACAAATCGGATGGAGAAAACTCAGTTTTGATGTCGATTCAGTTATGATTATTACGCTTGCGGTAAAAGAGCTTTTTGTAGGGCTTGTCCTCGGGTTTTTGGCACGTATCTTTTTCTTTGCCGTCTCCATGGCGGGTGAAATTATGAGCGTGTCGCTTGGGTTGTCAGAAGCTCAATTGTTTGACACAACAATGGGCGGAAGCATGAGTTCTTTTGATCAGTTTTTCGTGATTCTTGCGTCGATTTTTTTCTTGGCGATTAACGGACATGAGCTTTTGATTGCCGGAATATTTCAATCGTATTCAATTGTGCCGTTAAGCAAAGTCGGCCTCGCACTGACGCCGTTTGGCAGTTTTGGCATCATTATCGAAACCGTGATGTTAATCGCGGTCAAAATGAGTGCGCCGATTTTGGTGTCGATTTTGTTTTTAAATCTCGCCGTTGCCGTTGTGGGCCGTGCGGTTCCCCAAATCAATATTCTAATTACAAGCTTACCGTTGAACATTTTGGCTGGGTTTATTGTTTTGTTTGTGACGTTGCCGTTACTTTTGTGGGAGATGCACGGACTTTCGAACCTAACGGCAAATGAACTTATTCGCTTTGTGAAGGCGCTTTAATGGCTGATTCAGACGATTCTGAAAAGACAGAAGAACCAACGCCGCAGCGACGCGAAGATTTTAGAAATCGCGGCCAAGTTGCACAAACACGTGAACTGGGTTCCGTTTTCGTGCTTTTGTTTTCAACGATCGCATTCTGGCTTCTTGGACGCTATTTTTTGCTGCAAATGTATGAAATATACAGACATTCATTTACAGACTTTCTTGTTCAAACCAGCCGTACCGGCGATTGGTACATGGCCGTGCGCTTTGCCGCGATTCACGCCGCGCTTATAGTTGCGCCGCTCACGGGTCTTCTTTGGATCATCAATATCATGGCTTCGGTTATTCAGGTGGGTTTACTCAGTAGCGAAGAGGCAATGAAATTTGATTTGAACCGGATCGACCCCGTTCAGGGGTTCAAGCGCATTTTCACTTTGCGATCACTCGTCGAGGGCGGCAAAGCGATCATTAAAGTTACACTGGTGAGCGGCATTGTTTACATAATTTTAAAAAACGAGATTAAAACCCTCCCGCGGCTGTCGCTTTTCGGCACATCGCAGTTGCTTGTTTATTGCGGCGAACTGACGCTGAAACTTTGCGGATGGGTCGGAGTTTTAATGGCGGTACTTGCCGGCCTTGATTACCTATTTCAGCGCTGGGAATTAGAACGTGAAATGCGCATGACCAAGCAAGAGGTCAAAGAAGAACTCAAATCCCGTGAAGGAGACCCGCTGGTACGCGCACGTGTTCGCAAGCTTCAACGTGAGATCGCTAACCGCCGGATGATGGACGCAGTTAAAAAAGCTGATGTCGTTATCACAAACCCGACGCACTTGGCGTGCGCACTTCAGTATTCGAAAGAAATGATCGCGCCCAGGTTAGTTGCTAAAGGTGCCGATTTTATGGCGGAAAAAATCAAGGCCATTGCAAAAGAAAACAACGTTCCTATTGTAGAAAACAAGCCGCTTGCGCGAACGATCTTTAAAACTTTGAAAATCGGTCAGGTTATACCACGGGAGCTTTACGCGGCCGTCGCTGAAGTCCTGTCGTATATTTACCGGCTTAAACGGCAGAGGTTTAGCTAATGTCTGATGCCCTCTATCTGTTTTTGCGAAAATTCGAACGGATAACCAAAAATACCGATCTGTTCATGGCCGTCGGTCTTGTCGCCATCATGGGCGTCATGCTAATCCCGATACCGCCGTTTGTGCTCGACATTCTTTTGACAATGTCAATAACCCTTTCAATGCTTATTTTGCTCGTCGCCCTGTATACGCAAAAACCATTGGATTTTAGCGTGTTCCCGAGTTTACTTTTGGTTGCCACCCTTTTTCGTTTATCATTGAATATCGCTTCGACACGTTTGATTTTGACTGTGGGCAATAACGGACCGCAGGCTGTTGGGCGCGTGATTTCGTCGTTTGGCCAGTTTGTCGTCGGGGATAACTATGTAATCGGATTTGTCGTATTTATAATTCTTGTTGTAATTAACTTTGTCGTCATCACCAAAGGTTCGGGACGCGTTGCCGAGGTTGCGGCGCGGTTTACGTTAGATGCCATGCCCGGCAAACAAATGTCGATTGACGCCGACTTAAACGCGGGCCTCATCAATGAAAAAGAAGCGCGCGCCAGACGCCGCGAAATTGAAATGGAAGCCGACTTTTACGGTTCCATGGATGGCGCCAGCAAATTTGTTCGTGGCGACGCCATCGCCGGTATTATCATCACTATAATTAATATCATCGGCGGCTTGTGCATCGGCATGTTTCAAAAAGATTTGTCACTGTCGACGGCGGCTCATTATTACACCACCATGACGATCGGGGATGGTCTTGTGTCGCAAATTCCGGCGCTGATTGTTTCAACGGCTGCCGGTATAGTCGTCACGCGAAATTCCAGCGAAAACGACATGAGCCAGGATCTCGCCCGTCAATTGTTTACTCGTTGGAAGGCCGTCGCCATCGCCGCAGGCGTACTTGTCGTTTTGGGTCTTGTGCCGGGTCTACCGACGTTGCCGTTTTTCTTTATAGCGGCGGTTCTTGGAGTGGTGGCATGGGTGGTTCACCGTTATGAGCAAGATGAAGAAGCAAACAAGAAAAAGGCCGCTGATGCCGAATCGGCCAAGCCGAAAAAAGAAAACATCGAAAGTCTCTTGCCTCTTGATTTGATTGAGCTTGAAGTGGGTTACGCTTTGATCAACGTTGTGGAATCTAACCAATCCGGCGATCTTCTCGAGCGGATTGTGAGTATACGAAAACAATTTGCACTTGAGTTCGGAATCGTCGTGCCGAGCATTCATATACGCGACAATTTGCAGCTCAATCCGGGCGAATATCGCCTACTAATTAAAGGCAATAAAGTCGCGGGCGGCATGCTTCGCGCCGATTGTCTTCTGGCCATGGACCCTGGCAGTGTGACGTCACATATCGACGGCATTCCAACCAAAGAACCGGCGTTTGGTCTCGACGCCATTTGGATTGGTAAAGCGATGAAAGAAGAAGCGGAACTTGCCGGTTACACCGTGGTTGACTTGCCGACGGTGATGGCGACGCACATTACAGAAGTTATTCGGACCCACGCCGCTGAGTTGTTCGGCCGTCAAGAGGCTGATGCTTTAGTTGAAAATTTGAAAAAGCAATATCCGAAAATTGTTGAAGATCTCATCCCCAATATTTTGCCGTTGGGGACGGTCGTGCGTGTGCTGCAAAGTTTGCTTCGTGAGCAAGTTTCGATACGCGATTTACGAACCATATTTGAAACTCTGTCGGATGAAGGAGCAAAATCGAAAGACCCCGAAATTTTGACCGAGCAAGTACGTAGGTCATTGGCGCGGGCGATTACTAGAAAGTACATTTCAGATGACGGCCAAATTCAGGTGATCACCTTGGGTCGGCATCTTGAAGAGCTGGTTGCCAATTCGCTTTTGCAAACGGAACAGGGTGTGCAGCTTGTTATGGATCCCCATAGTGCGCAAGAAATGATTGAGCGTATTGCGCAAACAATCGAGTCACATCCTGAAATTGCCGGTCAACCGATCTTACTTACGAGCCCGACGGCGAGACGGCATATTTACAAGCTGACGTCCCGATTTATACCCCAGTTGATTGTGCTTGCGCATACGGAATTGACACCCGACGTACACATATCTTCGGTCGGTCAAGTGGATTTGCGGCAAGGTCAAGCTGAGGTGAGCGCTTAAAAGTGCGAGGTAAAGACGATGGTAGTTAAAAAATTTGAAGCGAAGTCAATCAAAGAGGCGATTCATCTTGTGAAGTTTCACATGGGGCCCGAGGCAATAATTTTATCGGCAAAAGAAAATGTAAAACGGTTCGGTCTTATGGGCGAAACAAGCGTTGAGGTGACCGCGGCTGTTTCAGAAAATAAATTGCAAAGCAAAAAGCAAGCCGAGCGAAAACTCGGAGCCCGTGATCGTGAGCGATTTAACAAAGCAAGCGCTCACAAGCAGCGGGAGTTTATCAAAAAATCAACCGAAGCTATGATCGACGAGGTGTTCAGCCGCAATTCTGAAAGCGAATCGGAGTGGGTGGACGAAAACGCTGTTGACGATGAAATCAAAGCTCAGTCCGAGCCGGAACCGGAAGTCATTCGGCAACCGCAAATACCACGCCAAAATGGAATTACGTCTGTTCGTTATGCCGATATCGATACTCCGGCCGGTGCCGTCTTAGCGCCAACAATTTCTGCTGCGCAACCCCCCGTTGTCGCGCCGTCGACTGTCATAGCGGCGCCATCGACTCTGCCAGATGCCAAAGCGCTATCGCTTCAACAAGAGGTTCAATATTTGCGCGGTCTAGTGTCCAATTTTCAAAAAATGCCTGCAGGTTTTGTTTCGCTTCATCCAGGCGCTGACGAGGGGTTGCCCTACGAACTCAGTTTTGCATTTAAACGCCTGGCCGACGCCGGCATCGCGCACGACAATATTGTTAAGATACTCAAAGTTGCCAACGAAAAACTCCCAAAGGAGCAAAAGCAGAAAAAAGCTTTCGTAGACGGGTGGGTCATTCGCTATTTACTTGATGAACTGCAAATTGCCGACAAACCCATGCGCGCTAAATTTCACGCATTTTTGGGCCCGACTGGTCAGGGTAAAACTTCAACTGTAATAAAGCTCGCGTGTCACTTGATTATGAATGAAAAGAAACGAGTCGCGCTTGTCACCGGCGACGTCGTGAAAGTGGGCGCAACCGATCAATTTAAAATTTACGCGCAAATTCTCAATGCTCCTTATGCGGTGGTGACTAAAACTAGTGATTGGAACACGCTCGCTCCACAATTGGCCGCAATTGATTATGTATTGTTTGATACGCCCGGGCTCAACTTAAAAGCGGGTAACGATCTCGAAGTGTTGAGGCAGATTTTACCGCCTGGACTTACGAAAAATCCTGAGGATTTTCAAACTCATTTTGTTCAATCGATCATGGCGCGTGACACGGATGCATTCGAGATCGCCGAACGATTTAAGTTTGTCGGATTTCAAGATGTAATTTTCACGCGTCTTGATGAGGCCGTGCAGTTCGGTCTGATCTACAATTTTCAAAAGAAATTCGGATCACCGCTTCATTCATTTGGTATCGGCAACAATGTACCCGAAGATTTTGAATTCGCATCGAAAGAACGGGTTATCGATTTGTTATTTAAATTAAGTCAATTTGCAGAGAGGGGTCAGTCATGAGTGCAACGGCGGCAAACGAACCGGTCCGGACAAAAACAAAAACCATCAGCGTAACGTCCGGTAAAGGCGGCGTGGGTAAAACAACTTTAATTTCAAATTTGGCGCTGCTATTGGCAAGACAGGGCTACCGGGTGTTGGTTTTGGATGGCGATCTTGGGATGGCAAACGTCGACGTAATGTTCGGTATTCGCGTCACTCGAACGCTCGAATCGGTTCTCAATGGTGAATGCCCTTTGCGCGACGTTATTGTCGAGGCGATTCCCAACGTTTCGCTCATCCCGGGCGGCAGTGGTGTTTACGGATTACAAAATTTGTCGGTGTTTCAGAAAAAATTGCTCCTCGATCAGGTGAATGAATTGAATGATCGATACGATTATATGTTGATCGATACGGCACCAGGCATCGACGATAACGTTTTATATCTGAACTCGGCCGCGCAAGAGACGCTCGTTGTAGTGACCGGTGACCCGTCGAGTCTCACCGACGCTTACGCACTGATCAAGGTGCTGAACAAAAGGCTGAACGAGCAAAAGTTTTCAATCGTTGCCAATATGGTGCAGGACGAAAGTGAAGCGCTCTCGATTTACCGACGACTGAGCGATGTGGCCAATCGGTTTTTGTGTGTCAGTCTTGACTATAAGGGGTTTATACCAAGCGATGCGAATCTAAGAGTCGCGACAAAAACGCAACAGTTGGTGGTTCGGGCCGCGCCTCGCTCTCCGTCCAGTTACGCGATTCAAATGTTATGTGAAAACTTGAGTCATTCTAAAAGTCTATCGGCTGTTAAGGGTGGTATGCAGTTTTTTTGGGAGCAGATCATTGGTGTAGCCTGACAAGAATAGGACTTTTGGCGTCGACCACGGTTTGTTAGAATTTATCGTAAGGGGAAAAATCGGCAATGGCCAAAAATGCATCTGCGAATGCCAGCGCGCTTTTACAAAAGTATAAAGAAAATCCGCAAAAGATTACGGCGAAGCAAAAAGATACGCTCATTATGGAGTATGCGCCGCTCATCAAATTTATAGCACAAAAAATTGCCGTGCGTTTACCCGCCCACATTGAACTCGACGATCTTATTTCAAGTGGTGTAATCGGCCTCATGGACGCCATTGAAAAATACGATCCTAGACGGGACAATAAATTTAAAACGTATGCCGAATTTCGAATTCGAGGAGCGATACTTGACGAACTTCGTGCGCAAGACTGGGTCCCGCGATCGGTGCGCGATAAAGCCAAGATGCTCGATAAGGCAATTGTCGAGCTTGAATCACAACTCGGCCGTTCGGCTTCGGACGACGAAGTCGCCGAGAAGCTCAACATCTCGATTGATGAATTTTATGATCTTGTGAATCAAGTACGTCCGGTAAGCGTTTTGTCGATCGACGAAGCCAATACGTTTTCGAACGTCGATAAAATGTCGATTCTCAATTTGCTCGAAAGCTGTAAGTTGAACAATCCGCTCAATCAGCTCAAACTCAAATCGATTAAGCAAATCGTGACGAAAGCCATTGAGGACTTACCCGAGCGGCAACGGCTAGTGTTGTCTCTGTATTATTATGAAGACATGAATCTCAAAGAAATCGGCAAGATTTTGCGAGTGACCGAAAGCCGCGTTTCACAGCTTCACGCGCAGGCCATCACCCGTCTACGCGCCAAACTCACTCAACATTTTCAAGATCAAGAATTAGAAGCGGTTTAGCGGTCGTCTTGCCGCGCGCCCATTTCACCGCGAATTTTTTGAATCAGACGGGCTTCAAGTTGACGGGCCGCTTCGCGTGTGATGCCGTATTTGTCGCCGATTTGTTGAAGTGTAAGCGGCTCATCGGCGAGTAATCGATTCTCTAAAATAAATACTTCGCGGGCATTGAGTGTCGGGCGGATTTTTTCAATTTGCTCCTGAAGAAGTGAAAGCTGCTCTTGATGGCTAATGATTTCGTCTGCGGGGGCCGCACTTTCGCGCACTGTTAAATCTGCAACCGTCGTACGGCCGTCGTCGCCTACCGGCTTGTCGAGGCTTACATCACGCTGTAATACACGCCCGCTCATCTCTTTCACTTCATCTTCGGAAATGCCAAGGCGCCCGCTGATTTGCATAAGACCGGCTTCCATCCCCATGCGTTCGAGTTGGTCGCGGCTTCGTTGCAGTTCGTAGAACAGCTTTCGCTGATTGTGAGTCGTGCCGATTCGAACCATAGAATAATGCCGCATGAGAAACTCTTGAATATGGCCTCGAATCCACCACACGGCGTAGGTGATAAGCCTAACGCCTTTGTACGGGTTGAATTCTTTCACGGCCTGCATCAGCCCGACGTTACCTTCTTGGATGAGATCGATCAGGCGCGCGCCGAACTTTGAATACTCCATGGCGATTTTGACGACAAAGCGGAGATTCGATGTCACAAGTTTTTGCGCCGCCTCGCGATCGCCGGTTTCGCGATAGCGAACAGCTAATTTGTACTCTTCGTCGCGAGTGAGAAGCGGGTATTTACGAATCTCAGCCAAATACCGTGAAACAGGGTCTGCGCCGACAAGCGCGCCATCTTCTTTGATAGCGAGCGCCGTTTCGTCTTTTGTTAAGTCGATGTTATCCCGCTCGTCGTTTTCTGGAGCAATACTCTCCAGGTTTTCTGGAGCGATAATTTCTGGCGTGACAACG
>JAJYHS010000027.1 GCA_021784635.1 bacterium | reverse complement strand
TGTTGCGTGTTGGCTCTTGCGAATCCACAGCAGCCGGTTGCCCGTTATCCAAAGTGCCACTCCCCGCGAGTGCGTCGACCATTTGACCGTAGGCGAGATCGATTTCAAAACCGATTGGTCCACTGTTTCGCGTGGCTGAAAGTTGAACCATATTGAGTACAACTTGATCGTTCAAGTTATCAAAAACGCGACCATCAAGATAAGACGGTCCTGTGCCAGAGGACGGATAATGTGCTTGTGGACTGTCTTGAAAATACGTATCGACATATCCATGCCAAACAATTGGAGCATTATTTTTTGTCTGGGCGATTGCGACAGATGACAGAACGAACGCCGGTGCTGCGGCAAAACTTATCAACGCGACTACATTTAAGAGTTTGTTGTTTAACACGAATGCCTCCTCATAACCTTTTCACCTTATATAAATCTCTGCCCAAACGGTGGCGCGTAAAAAGAACGTAAAAAATGATTTGACGTCGCACCTGGCATAAAAAAATTTTTGCACGCGTAAAAGCCTGCCTAAGTTGCAACGGAACGCCTATCGTCTATTGTAGAGGCATGAGGAGGCGTCAGCAGAACTATAACGGACGTGCCGTGCATGACCTCATTTGAAAATTTACTCATAATTGTTTCAGCGCTCATCGTCGTTAGTGTTGTGACAAGTAAGGCAAGTAGTCGCTTTGGTATTCCAGCGTTGCTCTTATTCTTAATTGTAGGAGTTTGCGCAGGAGTGCATGGTTTCGGCGGCGTCGACTTTTCGAATTATGCGCTGGCACGCGAGCTTGGAACATTTGCTCTCATTTTTATTCTTTTTGATGGCGGACTCAGCACCGATTTGAAATCCGTGCGTCCGGTATTGAAACCTGCACTCGTCCTTTCGACTTTAGGAGTCGTCATCGCAGCGGTTATCGTCGGCGTGGTTGTGCACATATTCACCACGTTTTCATTTGTTGAGGCATTGCTTCTCGGCACGACCATTGCGGCAACTGATGTAGCCGCAGTGTTTTCGGTTTTGCGCTCAAAAAGCGTGCGACTCAAACAAGGGCTGGCCCCAATTCTTGAACTTGAATCGGCGCTTAACGATCCGATGACCGTATTTCTCGGCGTCACATTGCTTGGCATCGCCGAAGGTCAACATCTGCATATTGTCTACATATTGCCGATTTTCATTCGCGAAATGCTCGTCGGCTCAATTTTTGGTTTTGCTATGGGTTGGTTGTCTAAATTTCTCGTTGAACGCGTCAACCTAGAATACGAAAGTCTTTATCCCGTCATGAATCTTGGGCTCGTAATTTTCACCTACGCGATCACGCAGCATTTCTGTGGCAGTGGATTTCTCGCCGTTTACATTGACGGGATGTTTCTTGCCGGAGCAAAAATTAAACAATACGAAAATCTTCTTCGCTTCCACGACGGTCTGGCGTGGCTTGGTCAAATTGGTATGTTTCTTTCAATGGGCCTTCTTGTTGATCCGACGGCGCTTTTGAAAGTGGCGCCACTTGGTGTCGGACTTTCATTGTTTCTAGTCTTTGTGGCGCGGCCCCTCAGTGCATTTGCGTGTCTACCGTTTACTCGCTTTAATTCGCGAGAGAAACTGATGATCTCTTGGGGAGGGTTACGTGGCGCCGTCCCGATTATTTTGGCCATGTATGTTTTGGCGTCTAATATTCCGCGAGCCAATGAAATTTTCAATTTGGTATTTTTCATCACATTTTTCTCTGTTTTACTTCAGGGTCCAACCATCCCGTTTGTGGCCAAACGTTTAGGTGTCGCCGAGCCAACGGTCCTCGAGTGAGACCTAAAGCAACATTAAATAATTCTGTAGCCAACGCCTGGTTCGGTAAGAATATGTACGGGATGAGATGGATTGGTTTCTAGACGCTTTCGAAGTTGTGCAATGTAGATTCGCAAGTAATGCGATTGCTCAATCGAGGCTTCTCCCCAAATACCCGCTAACAATTGCGCCTGTGGCACAACTTTACCGGCGCTACGTATGAGCAAACTCAGCAGCTCGTATTCTTTTACTGTCAATTTGATTACCCGTTGATCGATCATAACGTGGCGCCTATTTAAATCGACTTCGAGGTTACCAGATTTAAAAAGCGGAGTTGCCTCCATCGAATTTCGATGTCTCAAGCAAACCCGTATTCGAGCCTGCAGTTCTGGGACACCAAATGGCTTCGTGAGGTAGTCGTCGGCACCCGCATCAAGCAGCGCTACTTTAGTTCGCTCGCTATCCTCAATCGTCAGCACGACGACGGGTACTTCAGTCCATTTTCGCAGTGATTTAAGCACTTCAATTCCATTCATGTCCGGCAAGCCTAAGTCTAAAATAACCAGGTTCGGATGAAACTCAGCGGCTTTAGCGACGCCCTCGTTACCGGTTGCAGCTTCGGCGAACTCAAAAACTTCAGCAGGAAAACTCAACTGCAAAACATTTCGAATCGCGCTTTCGTCATCAATAATTAAAATTCTTGTTTTTTCTGCCATGAACTCGGAAAAGCTACGCCTACGACGCGTAAAAAATCTATAAAAATCGAGGTGCATGCTAAGAAGAAGCTTAAGCGGACTGGCAATGCGTCATGCTTCTTGCCGATGTGATTTCCGATGGGACCATATGGCCACAAACATTTACCCTCATTACAGCGGACATGGTGATACCTATGGACTTGCACGATTGTTACCAGGTACCATTCGTTTCCGGTTGATAACTCACTCGCCTTAAAAATGCTTTGTATTCGTCCCAACTTTTACATGTTGAACTCAGTAGCAGTCTGTGTACGGTAGGGCTCGATAATTCATTTTGACGTAGAACTGTAATTTGGTTCTTAGTAAATCTTCGTGCCGGTCCTGCAGATTTCTTTTGTGATTTACTGACAGACGATACAACATATTCATTTCTTGAACCTTTATTCTCTTCGCTAAGCTCCGGGAATGCCGCCTTTAATTTTCTAACCGCACCAGCTAACCTATCTTTGAGAGAGTCGACGCTGATACCGATTTTTTCAGCAATAAATTCTTTTGAGCGAGAATGCGGGTTTTTCATGTAGTAGAGCCAAACGGCCTCGCGCTGATTTGTCGTGAGATCCGACCAAAATTTTTCAAATCGTTTCGCTCGTTCTGGAAGCGTCATTCTCACATGCAGACAGATCTTTCTCTTTAATATTTCAAAGTCCGATAGGTCAATCCATGGGAAGATTTCATTTATCACGCTTCGATCCCAAAACCCACGAACTAGAAGATTTGCAAATAACTTGATCTCGTCGCGCTCCACATCGTCTCTTGCAGCAATAGATTCAAAGTAGCCGTTGGCAATGAGGTTTCGAAAGTGCGCGTGCTCCAAACTCTCAGGCGGTGGCCCAAGAATGCTTGCAAGTGGTGTTTCAGTTGATGGGATTTTATTTGATTGAATTTTATTTTCAATTGCCATTGCCTTTTGATCTAGCTCATCTATGAACTCAAGCGTCGCTTTTGCACCGCTGATAAACTTAAGCGTGGGCCTTTTGTCATTTGCAGTTTCTTTTTCTATGTCTGGAACAACAAATACGTCATCGTCGCGATGCGGGATCAGCGCCATCGGATCACGGCTGATGACCTCCATAAAATTTGGTTCGAGCGAAAGTAACCCGTCTTCAAATAGCGTCTGTTCAAGTTCTGTACAGCCACAAAATTTAGCGTAAGGTCTTTTACTTATATATTCTTGCGTGCCATTTGAGCCTTCGTGCTCAAACATTTTATCGCAGCGTTTGTTGAAAAATAGCTCGCAAGTGCGACTGATTTCGGTGTGTTTTCGATCGCGCCAACCGCAATCACGCCTTCCGAGGTATGAACCCTTTTCTTCACACGGTTTGCAGCGTCTGCGCGATGGCTTCTTTTCGTCGACCTCACTGATTGGAAACGGCTCCATCGTATGTCGTCACTCCTCCACTATGTCGCTTCATACGCCCCTCAGTGCAAGTTGGCGCTAAGTCTTACGGGAGTCTAAAAAAATTTATTTGCGTGTTAAATCAAACGTTTGTCTAAACGTGAGAACTTCAAATACCACCTAGAATTTGGTATTAGGTGTAGGGGTTACGAATAAAACCCCCTACTAATTTGATTCAAATCGCAGACATTTTTCAAACAAACCTTTTGGCGACAAATGAAAGGAGTAAACGGCCAAAAAACAAAAAAATGTTTGTCTCGCCACTTAATCAGTTTGCCGATAAAAAATGGCCACAACTGATTTCTATTTAGCTCTATATCGAGCACTAACTAACTAACCAACTAATTAAACTACCGCTAAAATTAAGCGCACCCTAGTTTTGTGCGCTTTTTCTGATTTTTTTCAATTAACCAAGCGAGTAAGCCCTACCGGCAATTATTAACTATCAAGCTTGGGCTTTACTCTCGACTCGAACTGTCCGCGCGCAAAAATCAAAAGTTAAAACTTTTAGCCGTTGTCGGTTCGAGAATAACGTAAGAAAGAAGGTGCAATTATGACTGAGAACCAAGAAACACAAGATAAACTTACTAATGAGTTTGAAAAACTCGTACTTAACGAATCGCATAGAACGGATTTTAAGCACGAACATCTGCCGCTATTAAACGAAAAAGGCGACGTTATTTTAGTGCATGATCCGCACGACTTATTCTGTTGCTATACAAATGTCCCACGCTATGGCCGTACCACCGCGACCCAACATACGTGGGGGTACACTGGCGGTGGTCCGACAGGGCTTGCCTGGGATATTTTGTATCATTTCACAAAAAACGCGAAATTTACGTGTAACTATCACATCGACTTTCGAGACGCGGTATTAGCAAATCGTGCAAATCGATATGATCATGTGATCAATCAAGAAATCATCGACGCGTTTATTGCCGAGAAAATGAACTTAGAAAGTGCGAAGAAAAACCTCGCACCAAAAGGGGGTGTTGAATGAACAGTAAAGAACAAAATAAAACAAATAACAGTGACGACTGGCGATCCTACCTTTTTATTGTGATTGCTGTTTTTGCTCTTATCGTTGGCGACCGTATCGCTCGCATGTCGCCAGAGGCGATTTATCAGCTGAAAATGGATTTACTAATGATGGCGATGT
>JAJYHS010000126.1 GCA_021784635.1 bacterium | reverse complement strand
TTCAAATCCTGTCTCCCCGACCATTTTTCGAATGTTGCGAGTGCAACTCATCGAGAAATTCCAGTGATCGTAACTAGTTGAAAACACCGAAAAGAGCCTGGCGTCTTTAACTCGAAAATTTCGTGAAATATTGCGAAATGTCCCCATTTTGCTACTTTTTTGCTACTTCGTTGCTACTTGAAAAACCGTCGCGCAGGCGCCGTATTCTAAATTCACGCCCGCCATTTTCTAGAACGACATTGCAAATTTTGAACGCCACTCGATTTTTTACTTTGGATCTGAAATTCCAGTCTCGTGCGAATTTCAATATGTGACTTTACGAATTTGTCGCGGGACTTTTACATCCGCACTCAACAGATATTTAAACGATTTAAACAACATCTCTAAAAGGGGATCAATATGAACTTCGATAAACTCATTGAATGGGCCGTCATTGTTGTACTTGCTTACGCAATGACCGGCCATCTCGGCACATTGCAACGTTGGATTTGGCGCGAACAAGCTAAAGTTTTGTACGCATCGCGAGCGTCCGCTTGGCCGACGCCGAGGTTGTGGACCGAACCCAAGATACGTCGATAGCGCCAAATTTCGCTGGTCTATCGACTGATACTGTGCGCCCTCAGATCTAGCCGTTGAGTCCGAAATCGCCACAAAATCTGGACTTATAGACCTTCAGGAATAAACTGAATGAAGAAATGAGGGCGATGGATCAGTCGGAACTCAAATCCTTAATTGAATTTATGGCAAAGGCGCTCGCGGATAACCCAGACGAAGTAGAGGTTAATGAAATTGTTGGTGAACAAACAACAGTCCTTGAACTGCGGGTGGCCAAAGCAGATCTGGGCAAAGTAATCGGCAAGCAAGGAAGAACAGCCCAATCGATTCGTACAATTCTCAATGCTGCAAGTACGAAGCTTCAAAAACGAAGCGTCTTAGAAATTGTCGAGTGACCGTACAAAACTGACTATGGTGCATTCGGATGGGCAGCTTCAAATTTTGCTTCGGCTCGCTCGTTCCAATTGATGACACCCCACTGCGCGTTTTCAAATGAATTTGTATAGTCAAAGCTTAACAACACCAAGCCACCTGCAGTTAATGCACCATCGGCCCATGTGTAATTTTTGCTTTTGATTCCGGTATATGTCGGAACAACGATCGCCAATGCCCCAAGAATCGCGGCAACGAGGCGAATCGCTCCGCCTTTGTCATCCCCAACATAAAACTGGCCCATTCCCGGAATCAGCGAACGGGCATCTGCAACACGTTTTGACTTCCAAGGTACATTTTCAGCTTCACGTGCATAGCCCGCAAGTTTCGATTTCGGCGCTTCATGAATCAACTCGTTGAATGCATCATTCGGATTTGTATGCGGAAAACCGGTCACTCCAACAGACCGGAGGGCCCAACCAAGCCGATAAAGAACTAGCGGTTGTAATTTGGAATTCGGATACCGGTTCAGAAATGATTCCCAAATTTGTACCGCAACATCGGGCGCGCGCACACGCAAACTAAACAAATCGAACGAACTTGCCAAAGATTGAAATAACGGAAAATCAGTGGCCGCGGCCAAAACTTCAGCCGCGAGAGTTTTGTCTGAGCGAGGAGGTTGTTCAAAACGATAGCGGTAAAAACTCTCTGCTTGCATAAACATCGTACGTTCAGCCGAAGAAACCTTAATGCCATCCACGAGCACTTGTGTATGATGCAAGCGCTTTTGCGCCCGTAAATATGTTAGATCATTCTTTTGAATCAAAATCGGCGGGCTCGCACAGCCAGCGACCAATACGACTGCAACTATAAATATAAAATACAGTTTGTTCATTCGCTCTTAAATTTGACGATAAAAGCATGGACGAGGCAATATATTTAAAATGACAAAAGCTTTTAAGCCGTCACTTTTGGTTAAACAAAATCGAGAGGTACTCTTTCGCGTTGGCATACTGCTAAAGGGCTTTAATGGGTTTCTAGAAATATTAGGGGGTGTGGCGCTATTTTCCGTTGGACCGCAGTTTCTACTAAAAGTTGTAAGATATGTCACACAAGACGAAATTGCCGAAGACCCACACGATCTCGTTGCAAATTTTCTACGCCATATCGCAACTCATTTATCAATTTCTGGTGAACATTTATTCGGTCTATTTCTTTTGATCGACGGTCTTATTAACATTGGCCTCGTCGTAGCCCTTCTAAAGCGCATACGCATAGCTTATCCTATTGCAACAGCAATTTATGCGACGGTTTTTATTTACGAAATTTATCGTTTTATCATACACCCGAGTTTAGGACTGACCGCGCTTGCGACAATAGATCTTATCGTGATCGCTTTGGTTTTGTTTGAATATCACGCGATATCAAGTCATGACACTTAAGCCTATGCCGGCAAATATGTTGTGCCGGCACAGTCCACCCAAATATATCTTATTGATTTAGGAACTTGATCTGCAAAATAGGATGTATCTCGATGCCGTTATGCGCAGCTCCTCCAGCATGAGGAATATCGAAAAAACCAACTCCCGTGATTGACGCCGGAATGTTAACTCGCTCGCTACCGCTCCAATTTTGTGTCACGTATGATCTTGCAGCCTGAATCAGGGGCAAAAATGGGCTCGATGATCCCACGCACGAGGGGCTAGGTATTTCGGTATCCATAGTATTACCCGATGAATCTTTAACAACTAAATGAATGTCGTCATCGGCCTCACGGCGAATCTCATAAATAGTGGCACGAATGTTAAACACTGTATCTTCGGTGGGTGCGATTCGCGAACTTTGGGGGTAGGCGTTCCATGTTGGTCGTCGAACCGGCAGAGGTATAGAAGTAAGACTCGCGATTGAAGACTGTACTATGTTGTTGACGTCGATTTGTTGCGCATCTTGATCAGTACCGGTTTTCACCGACCAACGCCACTTTCCGCAGGCCCAAGTATTATTCGAAAATGCGATAATGCTAAAACTTGCGATGAATAAAACTGCAAGCTGACAGACCCCTACTTCAATCCTTCTCATGACCCCTCCTTGCGCGTGGCACGCGTCTTTAGGCTTGATCATCCCGAGAAAGATTTTGGTTTGTCCAGAGTCAGAAATGTTACTATCAATACGAAGGTCTAGGTTTCTAACAAACAGCTAACATGACAAAATTGAGAAGCTTTGTGGCGCGCTTTAAAATGTGTTTGGATGGGCGGCGTCGAATTTTGCTTCAATCTGTCGCGTTTTGACAACAGCACGCGAGCACAGCTCCGGCGAAGGCTCAATTTGTCTTCGCTTGCGCAAACTTGGCGAATTTTAAACTAAAAAATGGAAGTATGATGAGTGTGAGTGCGGTCGAGCTAATTAACCCTCCCAAAATTACAGTTGCCATCGGGCCTTCTATTTCTCGGCCCGCCGAACCGGCAGCAAGAGCCAGTGGCAATAGCCCTAAGCCCGTTACGGTGGCCGTCATTACGATCGGTAGAAAGCGCTCACCGGCGCCCGCCAAAGCTGTTTCAAGGTTCCACTCGTGGCCATGTTCGACAAGATATTCATAGTGCGAAATAAGCATGAGCGAATTTCGTGTGGTGATACCAAATAATGTGACAAACCCAATTAACGTGCCCAGCGAAATGTTACCTCCGCAGGCAAACGCGGCAAGCACACCGCCAACTAAACAAAATGGAAGATTAAAAAGTACGAGCGTCAAATTGCGCCAACTTTTAAGAGCCGCCCACAGCACAATTAATATCGCAATAAACACAAGTGCGATGCCTGAAGCAAGTTGACGTTGAGCCTGCGCGCGCAAAAGCGCCACTCCTGAAACGGCAGCATAGATACCCTTTGGGAAATGAATACGACTCTCAATCAGTCGCGAAATCTTTTGTGTAAACCGAACAAGATTCGAACCGCGATAGTGACTTGAAACAGTCACGCATCGTTGACCACCAATGTGGTTGATCTCGTATTGTCCGGTTTTCATTTTGAGGTTTGCAAGTTGAGAAAGCTCAATCCATCTTCCGTCCGAATTTTTGAGCGGTAAAGATCCGAGCTGTTCGGGCATATCGCGAAGACGACGAGGTAATTTAACATCAACGTCTGTTACACGAATCCCTTGATATACCTGCCCAACTTTCTCGCCTTGAAATCCGGCCTGGATGGTATTGAGCACGCCTACGGGATCAAACCCATAAAAATTTAGTTTCGATGGAATTAACCGCGCCGTCATTTCAGGAACTGTAGGGGGAGCCAGTATTTGAATGCCTACGGCATCTTTATTCCTTTCAAGTAAATGTTCAACTTCTTGTGCAGCTTTGTCGAGTTCTGAAAGCTTCGAGCCGAATATATTGACGCTGATGGGAGCTGTGTCTCCAGAAACCGTTTCATTCATCCTTTCGGCCAAAAAAGTGTTCATTGAAAAGTTTGCCTCTGGGAATTCTTGAAAAACAGCTCGAAACTTAGATTTAATTTGCGATGGCGATTCATTTAATCCCGAACGAAGATTAACGTTAAATTCACTCTGAAACGGTCCGTTTGTATCGTTCGCTGTGCCGGCTGTGCCCGTCGTTTGGACAATGCTAGTTACTTCGGGGAGTCTTTCAAGTTCTTTTGTAAAACGCTTACCTAAGGCGATGGATTGTCTGACTGAGCTGCCGGTGAGTAAATTCATATGCACGATATAATGGCCTTCTTGAAAGTCTGGCAAAAATGAACTCCCGAGAAACGGGATCGTACAAATTGCGGCGATCATAAATATCGCCATAAATGCAATCGCTTTATGCGGGCGCTCTAAGATTAACCTAAGTTTCGACTTGTAATATTCGCGGATTTTGCGAGTAAGCGTAGGTTCGTCCGGTTCACGCCGGCGAGTGAGCAGTTGATAGGACAGTGCCGGTGTCAAAACTAGCGCAATACCGAGCGAAGCTAATATCGAAAAAATGTAAGCAAATCCCAGCGGCGCAAAAAGCCGACCCTGAACGCCACCCATCGTAACAATCGGAATAAACACAAGGAGAACGACAAACGTCGCATAGACAACTGCCGACCGAACTTCTAGCGACGCCGAAAGTACCACCTTCCATGACGGAAGGGGTGACATGCTTTTCGCCTTTTCACGAAGGCGGCGATGAATACT
>JAJYHS010000265.1 GCA_021784635.1 bacterium | reverse complement strand
TTCGCAGGGTCGCTCACGGGAACTTCGCAAATTGGCAACCCATTTTGTTTTGCCAAAATCGCAAGCTGCTCACGCGCGGCCGGCCGGTAAATGTCGACGGAGACCAACCCTGGTTTTCGCTTTAATTTTTGGCGCGTGTAGAGTGCCAGTTTTGCGCATGTAGTTGTTTTACCGGCACCGTTGAGCCCAACCACAAGCAAGACGGCCGGGTTACCTTTGAGATTCAAATCCGACGCATCTTGCCCCAAGATCGCGATGAGTTCGTCATGAACGATTTTTGTAAATTGCTGGCCCGGCGAAACCGACGCCAGCACGTCTTGACCGAGACCTTTAGCTTTCACACGGTCAAGAAACGTTTTGACGACCTTAAAATTTACATCTGCCTCAAGCAGCGCCAGCCGAATCGTGCGCACGGCTTCTTCGATGTTGCCCTCTGTGATGCGATTTTGGCCGCGGACTTTTTTTAGCGTTCCAAGTAATTTGTCTGATAGTTGATTAAACATTGATTTAAGGTATCCGATGAGACCTCGACTTCGGTCAAGTTCGGAGTCAATTTTTTATACGATTCTGCCGAAACGGTAAGACGTATGGAAGACAAACACCCCAACATGATTCCCATACCTGTGCGGGATTTGATCGGAGGCTCTACCTCACCGGTCAATCTTTATGTGCGCATCGGCGCGGATAAGTTTGTTTTGATTTCAAAGGCTGGGACCAAAACCGACAAAGAACGTTTGCAATCCTACGAAAATAAAACGGTTGAATACCTTTGGGTGAAACGCGAAGAATACGGATTTTTGATGGATAGCAATATCACCATCGCCGGCGTTCTTGTGAATCAAAAAAGCCTCACGACCGCGCAAAAAACTTTGATCTTGTCACAAGCCGCGGCCGGAGTTTTCACTGAGCTAGAACATATCGGCTTGGGTTTCGAAACTTATTCTCACGCTCGGCAAATTGTTGAAGCGACCGTGGCTCTGGCTGAATCGAATAATAATTTGAATAGTCTTCTGAGCAGCCTCAATGATTGTTCAGACGAACTTTTACGGCATTCAATGGCCGTAACCAGCATTAGCGTTCTTATCGCCAACGCGCTCAATTGGGAGAACAAACAAACCGTCGAAAAACTTGCGCTTGGCGCACTTCTTCACGACATCGGCCTCAAAGCATTACCGCCTGAACTCGTGAATAAACCGCGCGCGTTAATGTCTTTTGAAGAAAACCAACAATACGAAACCCATCCGTACAAAGGGATGCAAATGTTGTTGAACCTTGGGGTCGTCCCCGACGACGTGGTGGCGATCGTGTACGAACATCATGAAAATGCCATCGGCCAAGGCTATCCACGCAAACTGCGCAATATTAAAATGCACCCTCTCGCCAAAGTGGTCGCGCTCGCCAATGACTTTTGCGAACTTACTGTTCCGGGTATTAATAACCCGACCGCTCGTTCGCCGCGCGAAGCGCTCGTCACCATCGAGATGACCATGGGTCAACCGCACAATAAAGAAGCGTTTCGTGCGCTTCAACAAGTCGTCAATCGCGAATACGCAAAGTCAGCGTAGCATCTGTTGACGTTTGCAGACCGCCATGGTCTCATCTCACACAAACGGAGTTAATCATATGGCAATCAAAACATTCCGAAATGCATTTGTTTTAAGTGCGAAGATTCTGTTTCTTGGCGGTTTTCTTTGCGGATGCACCAAGATGTCGGGGACTTCTGGCGGCCCGACACCTTCTGGAGTTCTAACTTTTGCGCCCCTCAGTAATACAACAACCTATGTGTTCGGACTCGTGGCTGATTCTTCAAATAATATTTATGTGGCTGGCCAGACGACGGCCAATTTCTTACCTTGTTATGGTAGCGCATCGTCGTGCCCAAGTGGCTCGTTCCGATCTACCGATTATTTTATTACGAAATACACGAGCAGTGGAACTCGCCTTTGGACACAACAACTGGGCCGTACTGGCACGATAAGCGGCCTTTACGCTATTGCCGTCGATAAATCATCGAATATTTATGTGGCGGGTGCGAGCAGTAACAGTATTACTTCGAACAACATAAATAGCGAATATTTTATTTCTAAATACTCACCCAATGGCAATTTGGTTTGGTCTCAACAATTAGCTGGGGGTAGCGCAAACGTCAGCGCCATGGCTCTTGATTCATCTTCAAATATCTATATTTTCGGCACCACTAACAAAAATCTCGTTTCTTGCAACGGAGTTTCATCGTCGTGTTCGGGCAGCTCCCAAGGTAGCGAAGATTATTTTATTTCAAAATATACAAGTAGCGGCACTTGGATTTGGACCAAACAATTAGGTGAAACGGGGCAAATGACCAGCGGCTATGGCGGTGCGGTCGACTCGTCAGGCAATGCTTATATAATGGGTGCGACAACCGGTAATCTTGCCTCGTGCAACGGTGTTTCGTCGTCATGCTCGGGTGGTGCTCAAGGTACCGAAGATTATTATATTTCAAAATATGCAAGTAATGGTGCATGGGTATGGACAAAACAACTGGGTCAAGCCGGTCAGTCCACCGAAGGACTGGGCGTTTCGGTTGATTCCGCTGCAAATGTTTATATCACGGGTCGCTCCACAGGCGATCTTGTCTCGTGTAGCGGAGTTTCATCGTCATGTTCGGGCAGCTCCCAAGGCAGATGGGACTATTTCGTTTCAAAATATACGAGCGCCGGCACGTGGAGCTGGACAAAGCAACTTGGCGAATCAGGTACATCCACAACGGCCATTGGTACCGCCGTCGATGCCTCATCAAACGTCTACGTCACCGGCTATACCACGGCTAATCTCGCCTCGTGCAACGGGGTTTCAGCCTCGTGCTCCGGTAGTTCTCACGGAGTTTATGATTATTTCATTTCAAAATATGCAAGTAACGGAACCTGGGATTGGACAAAACAGTTAGGCGAAACCAATCTCATGGCGTTAGGTAGCGAAATCTACATTAGCCCGACATCGAATCTCTATCTGGCGGGCGATACAACTGGCAATCTCGCCTCATGCAACGGGGTTTCAGCGTCGTGCTCGGGGAGCGCCCAAGGCACGCAAGACTATTTTATTTCAAAGTACACAACCGGCGGCAATTGGGTTTCGACGAATCAATTGTAAATGAATTAAATTTAGGACTGCAGCGCCGCTTCCTTCACACTCATTACTCAAGCGATTGGGTGTAAACAGGTGTATACGAATCGTTCCACATGCCGGTGCCGAGCTGTCCGCTGGAGTTATTTCCCCAGCACATAAGATTGCCTGAGACGATGGCGCAAGCGTTGGCGCTATTATATATTGCCGCTGCTGCTGATTGTACGCCACTCGAAATTATTTTGAATGGGCTTGTATAGGTGTAACCGGTAGTTGCCCCGTTGCCAAAGATACCGTCGTTAGGGTTTGAATTCGCACCCCAGCCATATAGTGCGCCTGAAGTTGTTATCGCAAAGAAAAAATCGTTGCCGTTGTAAATGGTGTCGCCGCCAACGATGGATGAAACCCCAGAAGTTAGTGGCGAACCAACTAAGGCTGGCGTGTCAGTGTTTGCACTCTGTCCTGATGCAACGTTTGTGCTCCAACAGTACACGGCGCCTGAGACAACAGCACATGTTGAGTTTTTAGAAACGGCCGCGCTGGTCACGCCTGTTGTTAACCCACTTACTAGTTGCGGCGTTGTATATGTTCCGCCTGTAGAGCCAAGGCCGAGTTGACCGTATTTATTATTTCCCCAGCATTTGAGATCACCACTCGAGAGAGTGGCGCACGTGTGATCGTCGAGAGTGGCGACTGATACGACTCCGGAGCTGACCATTTCGGTCGGAGTCGAGGTATTCGGTGTACTGTCGCCCCAACAGTATACGGCACCAGTTGAAGTAATGGCGCATGCCTCGTTTCCGCCAATTGAAATTTGAGTCGCTAAGAGCGGACTGCCACTCAATGTAATTTCAACCGGGGTGCTTGACCATGTGGCGATGTTATAGCCAGCCCCCCAACACCAAATTGTATTATCGGTTTTAAGTGCACATGAAAATAAACCATCGTTGTTGCTATCTGTAGTAGATACAAGACTTGATACTCCACTTAGCCCCGAAACCGCGACGGGCGTGAAACTGTTTGTGGTCGTCCCGTTACCAAGATCTCCGCGCCAATTATTGCCCCAGCATTTTACGTTGCCGCTGATTAACACGCAGGTGAAAGGCCCTCCGACGGCCACCTGTTCAAGCGGAGACGTCACAATGCTGTCGTAATTGAAAGTGCCGGACGTAAAGCTGGTTGCCGACGCCGTTATCGTCGAAATTTCGGTCGCGGAATCTTTAACATAAAAAGTTGCGCTATCGGCACCAACTCCAATTGACATACTTGACGGGGGGCCGCTGCAACTTGAATTGCCGAAGAGACTGGCCGATCCCGTTGCGCTCAAATTCACCGTAAGAGCTGGCCCCGTAATGTTGGACGGATTGAGATTGCTGTCTACTGAAGTGACAGTGTATGGGCCGGCACATGTGCCCGGCGACTCGAACGTGGGGCCCGTTATTCTTAATACAGTTGGTGTACCCGCAGAAATTGTTAACGCGACACTTGGGCTGCCCCATCCGATGTAACCGCCACTCCCATAGACATTTGTGCTAAAAGATTCTGCGTGTAGATCGCTATAGTAGTAAGTGACTGAACTTTGTCCGCTCGAAATAGCCAGCGAACCGCTTGAAATCGCCGTCGTACAAGAACTGTCAGAATATGTCGAGCCAAGCCCTGGTTTGTTTAGCGACATGGTTTCATTGTCTGGCACTGCCATAGCGGTGCCTTTCGCGTCTTCAAGTGTGATGGTGAACGGAACGCAGGTGCCAACGGTAAAGGCGCTCGGACTAAATGATACGACTGGATTGAGTTGCCACAGGACGGATTGCGAACCAGAGGTAAGGCCCGTTGTTGTGGTCGCTATGTCTGATTCTGACTCCACAGCGGAGTCGGAACTGTAAAACCCACCTGTAGCGGTACCGCCGACTCCGATAACTGCGCTGGTAATTTGAGTTGTGCAGCTGGAGTCCGAATAGAATTTTGTTGTTCCACTACCGCCCAGATGTACGGTGACATT